>JASEGR010000072.1 GCA_030017955.1 Candidatus Eisenbacteria bacterium | reverse complement strand
TCCCGAGGACGATGGCACTCTTTTTTCACCAAACTTGTGCATAATTCAGGCTAAGTGCAAGCAGCTTGCCGCAAATGTCGAGGCTGCGCTGAAGGAATTGAATATCGATGCCGCGATTTCCAAGGTGACCGATATTGACAGGATAACAGAGTACGGGGTCATGATCACTCCCGCACTGGCAATTGACGGCAAGGTGATTTCCGCGGGGAAAGTGCTGACTAAGGACGAGATCAAAAGAATTGTTGTGTGAGGGGCGGTGCGATGGACGGTGAATGCAGACAGCGCATTCGCCGCCGAAGCAATAGGCCGACACAAAAACAAATGGAGTCCTGACATGGCAAGAAATATTTTTCTGACACTGAGCTTCCTTGCAGTAAGCATGCTTTCCTTTGCAGCGGATAAGCCTTCAAACACCAAAGTCCGTGCATATCGACTACCAACGAAAGTCTTTGCATATTATTTCTACACCAATGTGCGTTGCCCCACCTGCCACAAACTGGAACAGTATTCCAAGGCGGTCATTGACAGCAGCTTCAAAGACGAGCTCGCTTCGGGAAAGCTTGAATTCAAGGCGATCAATGTAGAGGAAAAGGGAAACGAGCATTTCACCAAGGACTACAAGCTCTATACAAAGTCACTCGTCATTTCGTTGGTCAAAAGCGGCAAGGAAGTGAAGTCAAAGAATCTTACGAAAATCTGGGAATACGTGGGGAACAAGGAGAAATTCTACAAGTACGTAAAGGACGAGATCGCGGGTTTCCTGAAGGTATCATAATGGACAGCGTTCTTGCAGGTCTTGCCTATGCACTCTGGCTGGGCATTCTGACTTCTATCAGCCCTTGCCCACTGGCCTCAAATGTCGCCGCGATTTCCTTTTTGTCCAGAAAGATAGGCCACCCAAAGGCGATATTTCTTTCCGGCTTCGCCTACACAGCAGGCAGGATGGTTGCATACGCAGTTCTGGGATTCATCATCATAAACTCACTTCTGAGCATCCCTGCGCTGGCGAATTTCCTGCAGCGGTACGTGAACAAGGCACTTGGCCCAATTCTGATTCTCAGCGGTCTATTTCTATTGGGTATCCTGAAATTCAACGTCCGAACTGTTTCTCTGTCTGAAAAACATCAGGATAAGCTTGCGGGATCCGGCATTGCAGGGGCATTTGTCTTAGGTCTGATATTTGCCCTGGCATTTTGTCCGATTTCTGCGGCACTGTTTTTTGGAAGCCTTATTCCGCTGGCCCTCAGTAATAGACTCGGTGCGACTCTGCCTCTGGTGTATGGCGTGGGGACTGGTCTTCCAGTCTTGATATTCGCTTTCGCCATCGCACTAGGGGCAAAGTCGTTGAATCGCTGGTTCCAGCGTCTGACGAGGCTCGAGTATCATGTGAGGAAGGCCACGGGTATCATATTTATCCTCGTTGGCCTGTACTATGTGCGGACTTACTTGGTCAGAGTGTTCTGACGACAACCTGGGAGAATACGTGACTAGCCCAACCAAAAAGAGACTTTCATTTGTGGATCGTTTCTTAACACTGTGGATCTTCCTGGCTATGTTTGTCGGAGTCGCAGGTGGTTATTTCTATCCGGGCGTGAGGGATGTGATCAACCACTTTCAAAGAGGAACGACCAATATCCCAATTGCCATCGGGCTCATTCTCATGATGTATCCGCCCCTGGCAAAAGTGAGGTATGAGGAAATGGGGAAGGTTTTTCGCGACAAAAGAGTGCTCGTCCTCTCGCTCATTCAGAACTGGCTCATAGGCCCTGTTCTGATGTTCATTCTGGCAATCACGTTTCTTTCAGGCCATCACGAATACATGGTCGGGCTGATTCTTATCGGTCTTGCAAGGTGCATCGCAATGGTAATCGTTTGGAATGAACTGGCAGGCGGGGATCGCGAGTACTGCGCCGGGCTGGTGGCGTTCAATTCAGTCTTTCAAGTCCTTTTCTTTTCTCTGTATGCCTACCTCTTTATCAGCGTCATGCCCACGTGGTTCGGCTTGAAGGGAGTCGCCGTCAAAGTCTCGATCGGACAGATTGCTCAGAGCGTATTCATTTATCTGGGCATCCCCTTTATTGGAGGCATTCTATCACGGTTTGTCGGCTTGAAAACAAAAGGACGTCAATGGTATGAAAACCAGTTCATTCCCAAGATTGGTCCGATCACGCTGGCAGCGCTGCTCTTCACCATCCTGGTCATGTTCTCGCTGAAGGGAGAATACATTGTCCAACTTCCCCTTGATGTGATACGGATTGCCATACCGCTTTGCGTCTATTTTGTAATTATGTTCTTTGCGTCCTTCATGCTTTCCGTGAAGGCAGGAGCCACTTATGCCCAATCTGCAACACTGAGTTTTACGGCGGCATCCAATAACTTCGAACTTGCAATTGCTGTGGCTATTGCAGTTTTCGGCCTCGATTCCGGAGAAGCTTTTGCCACGGTGATTGGCCCCTTGGTTGAAGTCCCCGTACTAATTGGCCTGGTCAATGCGGCATTCTGGCTCAAAAGGAGATACTTCATCGAATCGGCTTGATTTTCTGCGAAGACTTGTTGGGGAGGGACCCACCGGACAGAGGTTAACTGTTTGGTGATGACGGGGTCTACTTGTTAGTACCGACAATATAGGGTCTGGTGAGGCACCAATGAAAGTAGTACGAAACGATTGGCAGGAAAGGAGGGTAGCATGAAGAAGATTGGGATAGCAGTCACAGTGCTCTTGCTGGCAGGTCTTGTGCTCGCTTCTGAGTCGTTCGCGCAACCTCCTATGGGGGGAAGAACGGGGCGGGCGAACCCGGGTGCGAGGATCTACGACGTGAATACCGTGCAGACAGTCGCTGGTGAGATACTCACCATCGAAACCGCAACGAATGCGAAAACAAGAGGTGGTTATGGCGTCGGTATCCATCTACTTGTGAAGGTAGACAAAGACACTCTCTCGGTGCATCTTGGACCTGCCCAGTTCATGGCAAGGCAAGGTGTGAAGTTGGAGGTGAAGGATCGCATAGAAGTGCGCGGGTCGCGGGTTACCCTTGCAGGGAAGCCGACTATAATCGCTGCAGAGCTTAAGAAGGGAGACAAGACCGCGCGGCTGAGGGATGAAAAGGGTTTCCCTCTTTGGGGTGGCGGAGCAAGACGGCGCTAATCAGATCAGAGCTCGCGCAGGCCGGCCGCCACAGCCGGGTTGCGTAACGTTCAGGTCCGGCACCACAGCAGGCAATCTCGGCGTGCAGCCGACGGGCGAAACGTGGTAACATCAAGTGAGTACCAGGCCCACGGCTCACGCCGCACTTTTTGTGTGCCAGGCCGCCGGGCGCAGCGTGGGGAGGTAGCCGACGAAGTGGTGTACGGAGTTGTGAAGGCGATGAGCCGTGAGTTGGCTTTCGTGGGAGGGATGGGGGACCCATCTTGGCGAGCAAGGTGGGGATACCCAGCCCCTTAGAGGCTGGGGGGAGTAAGGATTCCCCGCCTGGCGAGCCTGTAGACGGGTCATCCCGGAGCGGAGCCAGCAAACGCTCATTCGCCGGTACACGATGAGGGAGAACGCGGTTTGCTCAAAGGTACGCTATTCGACATAAGAAGATATTCGATTCACGACGGGCCGGGGATTCGCACTACGGTCTTTTTCAAAGGTTGTCCGTTGAGTTGCTGGTGGTGCGACAATCCCGAGAGTCTTGCCCCCACGGTTGAGTTAATCTTTCGCAAGAACCGCTGTATTCGGTGTGAGGCATGCCTGACTGTCTGTGAGCAGGGTGCAATCGCATGGAATGGCGCAGGGCCGGTCACCGACGTGATGAAGTGCGCCCGGTGCGGGAGCTGCGCTCTCGTCTGTTACGCTGACGCTCGGGAATGTGTTGGGCGAGACTTGACCGTGGACGAGGTGATGGCTGAGGTCCGGCGCGACGCCGCTTTCTATGACGAGTCCGGCGGAGGAGTGACTCTGTCTGGAGGCGAACCCTTGCAGCAACCGGATTTCGCGCTTACGCTTCTTCAAGCCTGCAGGGGAGATGGGATTCACACCGCTCTTGACACGTCGGGATTTGCCCCATGGGAAGTGATGGATAGAATCCGGCCATATGCGGATTTGTTTCTATATGACTTGAAGCTGGTGGACGAGATCAAGCATAGGAAATTCACCGGTATGTCCAACGATTTGATTCTGAAGAATCTCCGGGCGCTTTCGCAGTGCGGACATAACATTGTTGTGCGAGTGCCGGTCGTGCCTGGCATAAATGATGATGAGGAGAATATGCGCCAAATCAGAGATTTCCTGGCTGCCCTGCCTCATCTGGACGGAATAAACCTCCTGCCCTATCACAATCTCGGAGTTGACAAGTACGTCCGTTTGAACCACATATACAGGCTGCCTGACACCCACTCACCCTCGACCGCGAGGATCGGAGACATTGCTCGTCTTCTCACGTCTGCAGGATTGACTGTGAGAATCGGAGGATGACGCACGATGAATGAAAGGGTCGTCCGGTTGAGGCAGCAGAGTGTTGATGCCAAGCCCTACATCTCGACCGAGCGGGCGGAACTCATGACTGAGTTCTACAAGAAACACGCAGGATTGGCGTCTGCTCCGATGCGCCGGGCCCTCGCCTTTCAGCACTTGATGGAACGCAAGACGATCTACATTGGGCCCGGTGAATTAATCGTCGGGGAGAAAGGCCCGGCACCCAAGGCGGCGCCGACTTTTCCTGAACTATGCTGCCACAGTCTCAGAGACCTGGATGTGCTCAATTCGCGGGAGAAAATCCCATTTGCGGTCAGTGCCGGGGCCCGGCAGGTCTACCGGGACACTATCATCCCGTTTTGGCACGGGAAGTCCATGCGCAATATCATATTCCGCGAAATGACAGAGGACTGGAAGGCCGCCTACGAGGCCGGCATCTTCACGGAGTTCATGGAGCAGCGTGCACCTGGACACACCGTGCTGGACGACAAGATCTATCGTAAGGGCTTCCTCGAGTTCAGGAAGGACATCGAGCGCTCCCTGGAAGGGCTTGATTGCGTGAATGACCGTGAAGCTCAAAGCAAGCAGCAAGAGCTCAAGGCGATGCTTATCTGTGTCGATGCGCTGATTCGCTTTGCGGAGCGTCACGCCGGGAAAATCAGAGAAATGGCGCAGCAGGAAGCCGATCCGCACAGGAAGGCCGAACTGGAACGGGTCGCTCAAGTCTGCTCGCACGTTCCTGCGCATGCGCCGCGAGATTTTTGGGAGGCGCTCCAGTACTACTGGTTCGTCCATTTGGGCGTGACGACCGAGCTGAATACCTGGGATTCGTTTTGTCCTGGTCACCTGGACCGCCATCTGAATCCATTCTACAAGAAGGGTCTGGAAGACTGCTCGCTCACACATGAGGAGGCCGAGGAGCTTCTGCAGTGCCTGTGGATAAAGTTCAACAACCAGCCTGCGCCGCCAAAGGTCGGAGTCACAGCCGCGGAAAGCGACACCTACACCGATTTCTCCCAGATAAATTTGGGCGGCACTAATGAAGACGGCTCAGATGGCGTCAATGAGCTTACCTACCTGATTCTGGATGTCATTGAAGAGATGCGGCTCGTGCAGCCAGCATCTTCGATTCAGGTGAGCAGAAAGAATCCTGATGAATTCATCAATCGCGCGGCCAGGATTATCCGTACCGGATTCGGGCAACCGGCAGTTTTCAATGCCGACCTGATTGTCGAAGAGCTCGTAAGGCAGGGCAAGTCTGTGATCGATGCACGGAACGGCGGCACGAGCGGCTGCGTTGAGACCGGAGCTTTTGGCAAAGAGTGCTATATCCTGACGGGCTATTTCAACATGCCGAAGATTCTTGAACTCACCCTGAATAATGGCATTGATCCCAGGACAGGCCAGAGAATCGGCCTCGAGACCGGTGACCCGGTCAAGTTCAAATCATTTGAGGAATTCTTTGGGGCTTACGAAAAGCAGTTGAAGCATTTCGTTGATATCAAGGCGCGCGGGAACGATGCAATCGAGCGGCTCTACTCCAGACACATGCCTGCGCCATTTCTTTCGCTGCTGATTGACGACTGCATTGCGAATGGAAAAGACTATCACGAGGGCGGTGCGCGTTATAACACGTCATACATCCAGGGCGTTGGTCTGGGCACCACGACCGATGCGGCGACCGCCATCGCGTATCACGTCTTTGACAAGAAGACACTGGCGATGGAGACATTGCTGGAAGCGTTGCGGACCGATTTTGAAGGCCAGGAACGCCTGCGGTTGATGCTCATGAACAGAACGCCCCGCTACGGCAACGATGACGATTACGCCGACAGCATTATGGTAAAGTTGTTCGAGGCCTATTTTGGCGCGATTGAAGGCCGCAGGAACACCAGAGGCGGCACCTATCACATCAACCTCCTCCCGACAACCGTCCATGTGTACTTTGGCTCAGTGGTTGGCGCTACACCCGACGGCCGAAGATCCCGGGAACCGCTCTCTGAAGGCGTCTCACCGGTCCAAGGCGCAGATCGTCGCGGACCGACGGCGGTGCTTAAATCCGTTTCCAAAATGGATCATGTACGCACAGGGGGCACGCTCCTCAATCAGAAATTCACTCCGCAGTTACTCGATGATGAAGTGGGGCTGGACAAGCTGGTGAAATTGATCCGCACCTATTTCAAGCTGGATGGTCATCACGTCCAGCTCAACGTCGTGGATGCTGCAACGCTGCGTGCCGCGCAAGAGAATCCTGAGCAGCATCGCGATCTCATCGTGCGGGTAGCGGGCTACAGTGATTACTTCTGTGACCTTAGTAAGGCACTGCAGGACGAGATTATTTCACGAACCGAACACAAGGGATTCTGAAACCAATCGTCATCCTCAGTTACTGACATGGAACTCATCGTCGCACTACTGAAAAGTGTTTCACAGACAGATTGCAGGGTCAGCAATGTCTGCGTGGGGCTGCACTGGACCATGGTTGAAAGCAAACATGCCGGAATGACCCACACCTACAAGACCGGCAAGAAAATCGAGCTCCGTGATGCAGGAAACTTCATCGGCATGAGTGCCCTGGAGCTGGCAGGCCGGATCAAGGACTGGGAACCTCTGGAGGCAAGCTTAGGCCTCGCTGCAATTAATTCGCTGATAGACCCCGTTGGTGAGAGGTCCAACGTTGATGACCACATATTGAAAACTGCCCGCGGGAAAACAGTGACCGTGATAGGCAGGTTTCCTTTTAATGATGAAGTTGTTGCTGCCGCAAAGCAAACATTTCTGCTTGAGATCGAACCTGCGAAGAATGAATTGCCCTTCTTTGCCGTCGAAGAGGTCATACCGAAGTCGGATGTTGTCGTCGTGAGCGCAACGGCTCTCATAAACAAATCGATGCAAAGGCTATTGGAGCTTTCCAAAGGTAAGGAGTGCATTGTGCTGGGACCGAGCACGCCCATGAACGATGTACTTCTCAAGTTCGGAGCCAGCGTCACTGCAGGCGTGAGAATTGTGGAGCCCACGGCTTTGGCAGCGAGTATCATGCAGGGAGCGAAGTCTTTCAGGAAGCTGGCCGGAATAGAATCCATCGTACAATTCCGGTGATACTGATTTCTGAAGAGGGAATTGGATGAAAGCGATGGTGCTCACTAAACTCTGCAACCTTGAGGAGAACAAATTTCCTCTGAGTCTGACAGAGTTGCCTGTTCCAGTTCAGGGGGAGAACGAGATTCTGGTGAAGGTCTCAGCCTGCGGAGTGTGTCACACCGAGCTGGATGAGATTGAGGGCAGGACACCCCCGCCGCATCTGCCGGTTGTCCTGGGGCATCAGGTAGTCGGGAAGGTGGCTGCGGTTGGAAGCAAGGCAAGCGGCCTGCAGGTTGGAGAACGGGTTGGAATCGCCTGGATTCACTCAGCTTGCGGCAGGTGCAAGTTCTGTCTTGATGGGAATGAGAATCTGTGCGCAGATTTCAAGGCAACAGGGCGGGATGTGAATGGCGGGTACGCAGAGTACATGACAGTCCACGAGGATTTCGCCTATCGTATTCCTGACATTTTCTCTGACACGGAGGCAGCACCGCTTCTCTGTGCCGGTGCGATTGGGTATAGGTCGCTAAGATTGAGTGGTCTTAAGGATGGGCAAAATCTCGGCCTCGCGGGATTCGGCGCGTCAGCTCACCTTGTACTGATGATGGCGAAGAGACTGTATCCGGATTCGAAGGTGTTCGTATTTGTAAGAAGCGCGGAGGAACGATCATTCTCGCGGGAGCTTGGAGCGTATTGGGCAGGAGGCCACGAGGAAGAATCGCCGGAGAAGTTGGCCGGCATCATTGATACGACGCCTGCATGGAAGCCGGTGGTGGAGTCGTTGAAGAACCTGGAACCAGGCGGAAGACTGGTGATCAACGCCATCCGGAAGGAAGCGAGTGATAAGGATTATCTCCTGCAATTGGATTATCCGGCTGACCTCTGGCTGGAAAAAGAAATCAAGAGTGTGGCCAATGTGACCAGGAAGGATGTGCGTGAGTTCCTGGCATTGGCTTCTGAGATTCCTCTGAGGCCCGAAGTTGAAGTGTTTGCTTTGGACGAAGCGAACGAAGCATTGGCCGATCTCAAGATGAAGAAGATTCGCGGCGCAAAGGTTTTGAGAATCTGATCATTGCCTCTCTCCTTGGGGAGAGGGTAGGGTGAGGGGGCAGAGATTTCGGGTCCCAACGTTTGCTCCCTACGTGTTATTATGCAAAAAGATATGATATTGAGCGGGATCGGGCGCAGCACACTCTGGTTTAAGGTCTATGCACTTCGGTAATCTTCTGCCTACACTTCAGATTGCCATCGGTCCGGTGATCCTCGTCTCCGGGGCGGGACTGCTGCTGCTCTCCATGACGAACCGCTTTGGCAGAATTATTGATAGATCACGCGAGGTATCAGAGGCACTGCGTCAGGCTCCCGGGAGTGACGACAAGCGACTGACATCACAACTTGGGATTCTGGTCCGTCGCGCTCATCTGATCCGGATTGCCATTGCTCTAGTCACGCTGAGTGTGCTTCTTGCAGCGGTGCTCATCATAGTCATATTCCTGACAGCACTCTTTCAGTTGGAGGCGGCGCCAATGATCGTGATTCTGTTTACCGCCTGCATGGCTTCATTGGTTGGTTCTCTGGTGGTCTTCATGAAAGATATCAATGTGTCCCTGGCCGCCTTTGAGCTCGAGACAAAGTTGGAGGATGAGGCAAACAATGAGAAAACAGGAAAGCGATAGTTCAGGATCCGTTTTTCTGAGCGGAAGAAAAGTCTATTTGCGGCCCATGGAAAAGGATGATTTGCCTTTGCTTCGGAAATGGACAAACGACGCTGAGATCAGGGAGCTGATCGCTGAAGTCTCCCCGACGAGTTCTTCCGGCATGGAAGAGTACCTTGAGAAGATTCGAAGAGATAGTAACAGGGTGTGGTTTGTGATCGTGCTTAGAGAAAACGATCGGATAATAGGCGAGTGTGGACTCTTACGCATGTTTCATCCGTGGCGCACGACCGATTTGAGTATTTTCATTGGGGACAAGAAGGCGTGGGGAAAAGGCTATGGCACTGAAGCGCTGTACTTGCTGCTCGATTATGCTTTTGGCTCGCTTAACTTCCATCGAGTGGCTTTCGGCGTCGTTGGATCAAACAAGCAGGCGATACGCTTCTACGAGAAGGCCGGCTTCAAGCGAGAAGGCGTTCAGAGAGACGGATATTATTTCGATCATGCGTATCAGGATTTCGTGATGATGAGCATGCTGGAAGACGAGTTTCGTGCGAAATACAGCAAAACACCCAAGAAGCGAAAGTGAGACCGGGCTGACACCGGCTTCCGACGACTGTTCTGCCACTGATGCTGTGCCCCGTGTAGACCTAATGTGAGGGCAACTGTCCTACCAGACCAACCATGAACCGGCTCAAAAGGATGCAATTCTGGGGAAGACATCCCGATGATGATTATCTTGTCCTGGAAGTACTGCGAGGCGAAAAGACAGCAACCGTCTGCAAAGCCGACAAGTACTTCCTGCCTGAGGGCGAGTTTGACGACGGCGGCTGGGAGATTGATGACCTGGTTGAGGTCTATGACCTGAGAGGGAGATTGCGGTGCATTGTCAGGGTCACTGATTTGTACAAGGTGCGATTCGGTGAAATTCCGGATAGATTGTGGCTGGCCGAAGCATGCCGTAACGCCGAGCATTTCAAACAGGCGCACAGGGAATGTTGGCCTCAGTACAACCTTACCGATGATTTCGAAATGATGGCCACGCACTTTGAGCTAGTGGAGATCAAATGAATTCAGGGCCAGGGTGGTTGGTGATTTCGGAGGACTGCCTGTTTCTCCAGGTCTCAATGGCCTGCCTGGCTTTCTGTTCGAACTGTTTGTGAACCGTAATCTTCCTGACAATATGTGAAGTTTGAAGATCTGCCCCTGCTTGGCCTCAGAGCCACCCTCCACTTGGCCTAAGAGCCTATGTGAATGTTGACGATATGACCGGAGTTTGTTTTTCATGCTTGACAGAATATCTGATCTGTTGCATATTTGCATTAGAATTGCAAAGTTGCAAATAAAGACACGGGGGATACTTTATGTATATCAACCGAGACATTGAACTCGTAGTAAAACGCGCCGCAAGACAATT
Source organism: Candidatus Eisenbacteria bacterium (assembly GCA_030017955.1). Classification (NCBI taxonomy): domain Bacteria; phylum Candidatus Eiseniibacteriota; species Candidatus Eiseniibacteriota bacterium. The sequence goes on along the minus strand of JASEGR010000072.1, from coordinate 2,980 downwards.
TCCGGCTTTGATTGTCACCGGACCAAGGCAATCAGGCAAAACCACTTTGCTGAAACATCTTTTCTCCAGAACCCACAAGTATGTGTCAATGGACAACCCGGACATAAGACTTTTGGCAACGGACGAGCCATCATTATTTTTCGAAAACTACCCTCCGCCTCTGATAATTGACGAAGTCCAATATAGTCCTGAGATTTTCTCCCATATCAAAATCTTAGTTGATAGTAAGAGGGCTAAGAGGGGGCAATTTCTCCTGACAGGTTCGCAAAGTTTTCCGTTAATGGCGAGAGTCAGTGAGTCTCTAGCGGGTAGAATCGCTGTCTTTACACTGTTGAGTCTCTCGCTTAAAGAGCAATTCAAACACCCAAGGAGACTCGGTATATCCAATCTCAAGAAACGAGCTTTGACAGGCGGATTCCCGGAAGTCCTTACAAGGCGGAACATAGATGCTCAGTTATGGTTCTCAAGCTACCTCCAGACATATCTAGAAAGAGATATTAGGCAATTACGGTTAATTGGGGACCTCACAGATTTTCAGAGATTTCTGCAGCTTCTTGCTGCTTTCAATGGCCAGGTCATGAATCTCTCAAGCTTATCCCGAGACCTTGGAGTTGCGGTTAATACCATAAGATCCTGGATTTCAATCCTCGAGGCAAGCGGACAGGTCATTTCTATCAAACCGTTTTATCTAAACAAGGGCAAAAGGATTATCAAAAGCCCGAAGATATACTTCTTGGACACAGGACTTCTATGCCATCTCTTAGGAATTGTATCTACTGAGCAAGTTTTCAGGGGTGTCGGCGCTGGGCAACTGTTTGAAGCTATGGTTTTGGGAGAAATCGTCAGAGACTTTCATAACCGTGGTGTAGTACCGAGAATCTTCTGGTGGAGGACTTCCTACGGAGAAGAGGTGGATTTCGTCTTGGAGCACAAAGGAAGAATCATCCCCATTGAGGTCAAACTGAGTTCTAAAGTCAGCCTGAATATAGCCAAGAGCCTTCTTTCATTCTGCAAACTGTTTCAAGAGAAAATTGATAATGCTTTTATAGTTAATCTGTCCAATGAAAAATTGCTCCTTGATAGAAGAATAGTTTCGATTCCTTTCGCTGAGTTCATAGAACATGACATTCTGTAGGCCGGGATGTTCGTGGCAACAAGGGTGGATTACAAATAAGAATTTGCTTTCCGGTTGCAAGCCCGAATGAGCATCTTTGTCTCGATATTCGCATCGGGTATAGTCACGAGTCCTAGATCGTGACTCAGAAAGATGTCGGGGAGGGCTTGAGAGTGCGGGATATTCTCCTTTGGGGTTCGTGCTGTCCTAATCAGTCACGCAGTCACGGTCATCCTGGGGTAGGGTGTGACGGGCACCTGGAGTTCAGGAGCTATGCCGGTCTTGGATGCCTTGCCATCCGCCGGTTCTCCATCGCTCCAAGATGATCAATGAATACATTTAGAGGGGCAACAGTTGCGCCTTTTCCGGCGGGATAGGATTCTCTTACCGGAGCGATAACCCAAACGTCCTGGAGCTTCAGGTCCTCCACAGCGTTCCAAGAGCCTCGACCAAGATTCGGCGAGGTCGATACCTTGCATTCCACGGCTACGCGCCTTTTCCCTTTTTCAAGGATCAGATCAATCTCTGAGCCTGACGCAGTGCGATAGAAAAAAGCATTCCAGTCGGGGAAAAGTGAAAGAACGTTTTCCACAACGAAACCTTCCCATGAGGCGCCATAGACAGGATGGCCCAGCAGATCGTTCTGGTTTTCAATGCCGAGGAATGTATGAAGCAGGCCGGAATCTCTGACATATATCTTGGGTGACTTAACCATCCTCTTCTTAATAGGATACTCTCCCCGCCAGCGTCTCAGAGCTCTGTCGAATCAGGTTGGGTGAAGCGGACCCGATTCGAGCGATCCTATGGGTCCCCAAGATTTCATGTGGCTGGGAGGGGGGACCCTTGAGACCCCTGCCACGCCGCCGGTTTTCGACAAGAATACAGGCAGAGCTAATCCGATTCCAACAAGCATTGAGCCCCACGTGACTCGAAAGCGGAGATTGATTCCCTTGGTGGCATATAGCGCCAACCTGGCTTATACTCTCCCGGACTGCCTGAGTGAGATGGAGAAGATTCGAACAGAGGCAAAGACTGTCGCAGCCGGGCTGCGCGAGAATGTAAAGGAGTGTCTCTCATATGAAATACTTGTTGTTCTCCGGTCTTTTGCTGTGTCTGACTTTGCCGGCATTGGCAAAGCAGCCTGCACGCGAAGCCATCCACGATATCTACTATTTGCAAGACCAACGATCCCTTGGTGACGAAAGACTGTTTCGGCACTTGCATGACGCCCGACCTGAGGTTGCCCTTAGGGCGGCCATTGCATTTGGAAATATTCAGGATACGTCGCAGGCGGTCGTTGAGCAACTTGGGGCAGCGCTGCTTGATGCAGGTCCGGACGTTGCAAAGGCAATTGCATTCGCCCTCGGCCAACTTGGCCCCAATCGTTCGGTCGAACAAGCAATAGACAGGGGGCTTGAGAAACGGGAGGAGCCCGGTGTCAGAAGCGAGCTGCTCGAATCGCTCGGAAAGATTGGGGGAGAGGCATCACTGCGAGAGGTGGCAGCGGAATTCAAGATGATGAGTGATTCTCTCATCGATGGCGGAACTGCGCTCGGCATTGCCAGATTCGGCCTGCGCGGAATCAAGAATCGAGAGGCGACTGCGGTTATTGCTCGACTCGCACACCATGAGCATCCAGCGGTTAGATCACAGGCAGCGTATGCTTTCTGGCGAATAGGCGACCCGGAGCTGCTTAAGGAACACGGTGACACTATTATCAAGCTTGCCTCCGATCCTGCAGCAGACGTCCGTATGTTTGCCGTCAATGCGCTTGCCCGGCTGGAGGATAGTGAGAAAGTGACGTATGCCTTGCTAGCCTGCTTTATGCATAAACTTACATGAACATGGTATCGAGTGCCACAAGTT
>JASEGR010000071.1 GCA_030017955.1 Candidatus Eisenbacteria bacterium | reverse complement strand
CGTCAACGGGAAAAACAATTGACGTTCAACACATAAGCCGATCTCCTCCGGTCCTGACCATGGCCCGTCGCAACTTATGCAACCATGTCCAGGCCGTTTCATAACTGCCCAGTCCCAGAACCCCTTGCAGTCCTTTCGCGCTAGCCCCATTCTTCTGGCTGGTTACCCACCAAATGGCTCGGAACCACATCGTCAAAGGCAATCGAGACCTCTCAAAAATGGTTCCCGCTTTTACCGAAACCTGATACTCACAAGCGGCGCACTTGCACAGACCACGCTTCGTAAACCAACTCTTCTTACCGCCACATCGTGGACAAACAAATCCCTCGCCCCAGCGCAGACGGAAAAGATATTGCGCACAAGCCGTTTCCGTTGCAAATTGACGCTCGATTCCTGCCAGAGTTCTTGGATACTCTTCCATGCTCTGGCATACTATATCTTGTATTTAGTGGAGTCAAGGGGATACCCCAATTATGTAAATCTCATGCCGATTTTGGCATGAGTTTACATAATATCTCTTATGCGACATGATGGATTGTTTAGACGAACATCGAGGATCATTCAAACGAAAACCTTGCCGGACCTTCTGAAGCCTTCTTCCCTGAGCCCGACTTCATAAGCTCCTCAAGCGCCTGCGCAGTCTTCCTCGAGTTCTCCTCGATATCAAGCGCGACCTGGATTGATTCACCCAATACAAGGAAGTAGATGAACAGGAGCGCGCCGTACAGCGCGGCCAGAAGCCCAGCCGCTGCCAGCCTCAGGTCTGAGGTCGATATTGCCACCAGGAGCATTGCGATCAACGTGAGAACCGACAGAGCGAGCGAGAACCAGGCAAGAGCCCTGAGGACACCGGCCAGCTTCTTGAGGACCGGATACCTTGGATGTGGACGAGGTTCTGGTTGGGAATCAGTCATCCTAGAATGGAACCTTTCGAGTGTGTTCGCCAATGACCGGCATCTGCCAGTACTCGCCGGAGATTGCCTTCACAAAGCCCGCAACCGCTGCGATGAGAATCCCGAGCAGAAGAATCAATCTGATCGGGAGAAGCACTATGAAACCGATAACCGGTATCAGTCCAATCGTATGACTTAGTATGGAAAGCGCCAGGCAAACGACTATTTCGATGAAGAAAAGGACTGTCCCCTGCCTGGCATGAAACAGAGCAAATCTGTTCTTTCCGCCGAAGATAGCGGGCAGAAAGCAAAGGAAAGGCACATAGGAAAGTGCGCCCAGAACCCGCCCCTGCTCTATCTCGGGATCTGGAGTATGCGTCTCAGTTCTTTCGTCAGTTACCATTGGCGGCCCCCATGAATCATACCGGCCGGCGTGGAGAAGCCATCATGCCGACCACATTTGATCATCGTAGTCCGCTGACGGCACCTGGAAGATGATCCTCCCACGTAGAGGCCAGCTCTCCAGCACGTGTTCTCCCTTGAGGACTAGGATGATCACAGATACAGTTGTCCCGACAGATACTCCAAGATCTGCAAACGGAATCTTCATTTCAACGATGTCCCGGGCTGCGAACGTAGCCGCAGTCTGCATGGTCTCCCACCTGCCGTCCGAGGATTTTTCAAGTAACGGATGCCCGTTTCTCGTTCCCGACCATGGAGAGATTGTGATTCGCGAGCGCAGCGGCTCAATGACCTCTGCCGCAACCAGCAGCTCGGCATGGCCATCCCCTTTTGGCTTTGGGTTTGTGTCAATCCTCAAGTAGAGGTTGTCCTGGTCGAACCCGTAGTAGATCCCTCTGACGATTGCGGGGTCCGTGATTCCCCCCGCTGTTTCCTCGCACGAAACCTTTCCGCCAAGCCGCCACTCATAGAAGTGCGAATTCACTCCATCTATCGTAGGACTTATGAGTCTGGCAGGAAGCTGGACCTCAGCCGATGCTCTGGTTCCTTTTGCGACTTCCTCATAGAGTTCCGGGGGTACTTTCTCCCCCATTTCTCTGTATGCGGCCATGAGCTGTTCCCTGAAGAGCCTGTCGAACTGAAACCGGTCAGCGGTATAGAAATCATCCCCATACCACCAAAACCAGTCACTTCCCTCAGCCGCCTGTATGTGCTCGAACGCCCTGGACAGAGCCTCAGAATTCGCACCGCCTGCTTTCGCCTCTTCAAACTTCTGCCTGGCAGCAGTGAGAAGCTCCCAGGCACGATTCTTCTCGTTATGTCCAATCCAGATTCTGAACGAATGCCCAATCCAAGAGCCAGGCCAGATGTTCGCGAGCTTTCTCGCAGGCATCTCCTGCGCTAATTCCTCGGGTAACACAGACGTTATCTCGCTCCCGCCGGAGAGAATTCGATACAGATCCGTAATGAAATCGGCACCGTTTTTGTCATAGTACTCCCAGCAATTCTCGCCGTCAAGAGCCACAGTGACTACGGCGCGTCCCCCCGGCCACCTCTCCCCTATCCTTCTGATTCTGCCGACAAAATCCCTCGCCGCGGTCTCCGCACGCCAGCTTGAATAAGTGAAACCTATGAGGTCGGAAAGAACACGGTCTCTAAAGAAAACTCCGATCGGACCTGCCCCCGTCTGAATGGAATAAGGCGCATAGAGGTGGCGGGCAAGCTCGTCTCTATCACCGGGAGCAGAGCCGATAGTCTTGGCAAGATTCTCTTCGTCGGTCGCGATGTGGCCGAAGCCCTGACTCTTGATAATCCTTACTGCCTCATCACTCACGCTGCCTTCGGACGGCCACATTCCCACCGGGCGTCTCCCCATGTATTGTTCAGCAAGCTCCACTGATTTTCGCACCTGGGATTCAGCGTCCTGCGGAAACCTGAATGCCGGCGATGGGATCGCCATATCAGGCAGGGATTTCTTTGAGATTTCCGAATCACAGAGGAGCGGGAGAATCGGATGGTAGAAGGGAGAAACCCACAACTCGATCTTTCGTTCGTCCCACAGCTCTTTCAGAATAGAAAGCGTCTCGTGTGCCAGATCTGTGTGCGCGCCGAGAACTGCATTCTTCTCTTCTTCGCTGAAACTGCCTTCCTTTGCTCCGATCTCCTGCAATCTGCATCTGGGATAGAGAGACGAGTCAATCCAGCTCAGGTTGAAGAGGACCTGCAGATCGCGAAAATCCTGAGTGCTGAACTGCTTCAGAGCTTTTCTCCTGCTTTGAAGGGTGGAGTCTTTTCCCCTCCGCAGAAAAAGCTCGAGGTACCGGGGCTTCTTTCTTATTGCCGTCCTCATATTCGCCTGGAAGAACTTATCAAGCAGAAAGAGTCTCTCATCTTCAGTAAGAGCCCCGGCCTCTTTCAGAGAGACATCCAGATAGGCATCTCTTGCGGTTCCTGCCGCATAATCGGCAATCTGCCGGAGCAGGCAGGGACTATAGTTGAAGACCATTTTCACGTTCCGGAATTCCCTTAGGATCATCGCCATCCTCAGGTAATCCTTGGTTATGTGAAGCCTCGTCCAAGGCAGCTCGTATCTTCCGGAGACAGCACTCTTGTAGTCCGGCTGATGGAAATGCCAGACAAGTACAAGTGATGCCTGTTGAGCTCTCTGGTTCATCTACGATGCCAATCCCGACTTGCCCTTGATTCGTGCCTCAAGCTCAAAGAGAAGGCTTTTTATCTGACGTATGTTTCTCACATTCGGATATTCTGAGACGATTCGTTTCAGAATCTTTACTGCATCATCCGTTCTGCCGCCAGACCTGAGAGAACGGACTGCGTCGAGAAGTGCAGAGACCTGCGGATCGCCCTTGGGAAAGGAATTTGCGATGCCCTCATATTCCCGCGCAGCCTCAACATAGCTTTTCTGATCCTCAAGCGCGATCGCAAGACCCCTCTTTGCCGAGAGGATAAGGACCTGGTTCTTTTTCTCTCTCTTTAGGAATTCCCTGTAACTCTCAATTGCATCGCTGTATTTCCCGAGGAAAAGCTGAGTATCTCCCAGCCTGAGACGCGCTATCTTTCCGTCAGTCGCGCCAGGATACCGGGATGAGCCCTCGCTGAAAAAACTCTGTGCAGAAGCCATTCTCCCTGCCCAATACTCAGAGTTTCCCTGAGCAAGAAGGAAGCTTGCCTTGTCCTCGGAGTCTCTTCTGACATGTGATACGTAGACGGCCCCCACCACGACGAATGCCGCCACCACCGCAGCCACGGCCATTTTGCCCGCATTCTCCCTGACGTAGTCGAAGGCCCTGAGAGCAAAAGTAACGAGCCTGTCCTCTTTCATCTCTCTTCTTGTTATTCTTCTCCCGGGCATCCTTCCTCCTTGGCTGATTTCACGTGATACCTGCTTCGCACAGCGAACATTTCTTGTGGCACCGTGCGCACACCACGTGTCCCTTGCTGCAGCTCCACGCCTCCCTCACCTTCACTCCGCAACTCTTGCAGAGATTTCCGACAATGTCCCCTCGCACCACATCATAACCCCATATTCCCCTGAAAGCCAGTCTATCGATTTTCCAGGAGAGCTCCACCCTTGTTATTGGTACATAGAACTCCTCCACAGCAAGGAGGCTGACCGATGCTTTCGGTTCTATTCTCCTGGCCTCGTGACTCAGTTTTCGCTCCCAATCAACCTTATGCTGAACAATCCTCTCTGCTATGTCACCACCGCTATCCTCCACTCGCCCGCGAAATGACCGCTGCCTTTCCCTCTCCTCCGAGATGAGCTCCTTGTAGTACAGGCTGAATCTCCTTGCTTCGTTCTCGAAACTCTCTAGTGCCTGTCTCCTGAACGAAGAGACATCAGGTCTTATTCTGTCGCAAAGGACCTCGAGAACCTGACTGAATATCTCGTTGTGATTCCTTGTCCTGGCAACCGGCAGAGTATTGTCCGGGGTCTCGGACCAGGCCGCCTGATGAAACCCGGGATGTCCGTCTTCAGAGATTGTCCGCGTGAACGAATCGTAGTAGAGGGTAGCCTGTTTCTCTGCCATCTCGTATGAGCTCAGAGTCAGTCTGAAGTAGAAGGCAATCCACGGAGAATAAAACATCTTCCCAATCTTCAAAGCAGGTCTGAAGTTCCTGAACTTGACCCGGCCCGCGATTTCTGCTGCAGACTTCTCTTCATCAGACGCCGCATATCTCCTGGTGACTGCCCCTGACTCCTGCGCATACGAAAGCATCTCTTCAAAGAAAGGATTTCCGGCTATGAGCGGCTCGGCAAGGCCCAGCTTCTTTCCCGGCCCCTTTTCGAACCTGACGCGCATTCTTCTCCTTCCCAGCCTCTTCTTGAGCTCGGGCGGGAACGAGGCTTCGTAGACCCCTCCCCCCTTTTCTTTCAGCTTTCCGCCGGCGTGCAGAAGAAGTTCCTCAACAAACCGCTTTGGGGACAAATCTTTCTTCTCGAGAGCAATCATTCGTCCGATCTGACTGCCGCCAGTTATGTTCATCTGTCCTCTTGAGAATTTGCCTGAGGAGTATCGAAGAGAAGAACGTCAAGCTCCTTGGCCTTTTCGTACTGCTTCCGGGCTGAGAGCAATTTTTCTCCGAGGAAGGATAATTTTCGCAGGAACTCTTGCTTTTTCTTCGACCCTGTCCAGATCTTGAAAATGAGATCATCGAAAGAAGTCCTCTCGTCCAAATTTCCAAGAATCATTTCCATCTCTCCGACGACGAGCTCAAACATGTTTATCTTCTTGTAGAGTGTCTCAAGAACATACCATTCTACCGTATCTGCAGCGGAAAAGTTGAAGATTCGGACGTCTCTCTCCTGCCCAAGGCGGTGAACTCTTCCTATCCTCTGCTCAATACGCATCGGGTTCCAGGGGAGATCGTAATTCACTATCGTTCTACAGAACTGAAGATTCCTGCCCTCCCCGCCTGCCTCCGTGCTGAGAAAGACATTCACCGAATCCCGGAATTGCTTCACAGCGATCTCTTTCTGCCGCAGCGAAAGTCCGCCGTGATATGACACTGTCTCGATGCCTTCCTTTGCCAGATTTCTCACCAGGAAATCAAGAGTCGTTTTGAACTGCGTAAAGACGATTACCTTTTCGTCAACGGCACGAAGAGTCCTGAGCAGGCCATTCAATTTGCTGCTGTCGGTCACGTTTTCCGCCATCGACAGGAGCTTGTTGAGCATGTCGGACATCTCACCCCTGTACTTCTCCTTCATCTTGCTGAGAGTTCTTGCGGCAGCATAGGAGCTGCTTCCTATCTCCTTCTGAAGAACGAGAAGCGTGAGATACCACTTGGAAACCGAGCTTCCCCTGCCCTCTCTTGTCTGCCGGCTGACGAACTCCGACACGGAGTCGTAGAGCTCCCTCTCCTGCTGCGAAAGCGCAAACTCAACGGTCTCTACATGCCTTTTGGCGAACTTGATCGCCGTGTTGCCGCGCGTTGTTCTCAGCATTACCGTCGAGAGAATTCTTGAAAGACGCCCGGTGTTCTTCGGCTTTCTTTTGTCACCTCTCATCATGAACTGCTGTTTGAATGTCCGGAATGTGCCCAGAGTCCCCGGCCGGAGAAGCGTGATCAGGTTATATAGTTCCCTCAGGTCGTTCTGGACAGGCGTCGCCGTGAGAAGAAGCAAGTACTTCGGGGAAAGCGAATTCACGAACCTCCACGCCAGAGTCTTGTGGTTCCTCATGCGGTGTGCTTCATCCACTATCACGATGTCGAAGCCGCACCTTCTTATCTCGTCACGGTTCCGGGCCGACTTGGCCGTATCCATTGAGGCAACCACTATCTCACCATTCTTCCAGTCACCTGGGAGCCTGGCAAGCTTCGAGTCAAGGCCGAACTTGTTCGTGAGCTCCTCCTGCCACTGATTGCATAGAGACACCGGAACAAGAATCAGAGCCCGTCCGACAAGGCTCCTGACAAGATACTCCTTGAGCACAATCCCGGCCTCCACCGTTTTCCCCAGCCCGACTTCATCTGCGAGCAGTGCCCTGCCGCGAAGTTCCCTGATCACCTTCAGGCAGGCAGCAAGCTGATGTTTGTATCTATTGACATCCCGAAGCGACCCAAGCGAAACGAGCCTCTCATTGCCTCTTCCAAGCCGGATCAGCTCCGCATATCTCCTCAATAGAAAACTCTGGTAACTCTCGTACCACTGGCTGGAAAGTTGTGCGATGACATCCAGACTCGTAGGGTCCAGAGTCAGCATTCCGTCTCCGATCGAGATGCCTCCGGCGTGGTCTTGCGAAATGCGCCCCTTCGCCAGGGAAGACCGGCGCCTTCTGGCTTCCTTCCCGTCGCTTCCCCAGACCAGCGGAAAAGGCGTCCCCGGAAACTCACTCACCGTCAGGGGATGCTCAGAGCTGAGCTTTCTTACACCATCAGAAAACACGACTTCGAGGATGTCGTACCGCTTTTCTCTTTTCACATCCACAACTAGGCCTTCGCCGAAAGTCCTGTGAAAGACCTTCTCACCGACCCTGATTTCTTTTCTCCACTTAGAGCTCACAGAAACACTCCACTCCCCCGCAGATACCGAACGCTTGTCATTAGAAGAAACCGCAGTCCCGAGTACCCGGTGTTCCGGGCGCTGTCAATTTACAACATAGTAAGCGAACCCGACCGAAAAGAAGCCCGCAGCAGTCAAACCGTCGTCATTGACAAAAGTGGATCCCTTCAACCGGAAGTCGACCGCTATTGAACGGCTAATGAAGAACTCAGTTCCGGCACCAGCAGTGACAATAGGACCGTCTTCCGTACGCTCCGGCCCGCCCGCCGACCAAAGCACTGTTGGCTGGCAGAGGCCGGCACCGATTACGACATACCTTGATACCGGTTTGTTCCTCTCAAAGTACCTGAAGAATTCGACAGTCGTGGTATTGAACTGGAGTCTCCCGGGATCATCTACGGTTGCGGGCTCAAGAGTCGCGTCGTGATACTGATTCTCAAACGAGATTCCGATGGCCTTCTTCTTCCCAAGATAGTATTTGAGCTTTATTCCATAGCCGATTCCGCCATCATAGTTATCGGCATACTCCGAAACTCCCCCCATCAGGCTGTATTGGTACTGGAACCCCATGGAGATTGTCCCTTTTCTCTCCTCCCCGCTAACTTGATGGGTGCGGAAACAAACCAGAAGTAATGAAAGAAGAACGAGCCTGAGATAGTTTTTCATTTAGGGCCTCGGGTGGAACGTCTTGTGAACTTCCCTCAAATACTCCGCATCTACGGCGGTGTATATCTGGGTCGTAGAAATCGATGAATGTCCGAGAAGTTCCTGAATGATTCTCAAGTCAGCCCCTCCTTCGAGCATGTGAGTTGCGCATGAATGCCTGAGGGTATGAGGGTGGATACCATCAGGCAGTCCGGCCATACGCGCATATTTCGAAAAACGTTTCCAGAAAGCCATTCTGGTCAGCGGCTTTCCTCTTCGTGTCGTGAAAACATAGTCGCACTTTCTCTGTCCGAGAATGGACGGCCTTCCGGATTCCAGGTACTGGCCGACATATTGCCGTGCATAGCTGCCTACCGGAACAACCCTTTCCTTCTTCCCTTTTCCAAAACATCTGACGATCTCGTTAGAAAGGTCGAGCGCAATCAGTTTGAGGCCGATGACCTCGGATTCTCTCATTCCGGTGCCGTACATCAGTTCCAGCATGGCCTTGTCCCTGAGCTCAAGCGGCTTCCCGACATCCGGCATGGAAAGAAGTCTCTCGACCTCGCCTGTGCTGAGAACGACGGGAATCTTCTTCCATTGCTTCGGACTCCTCAAAGTCGAAGCGACATCCTCCTTGAGAGTCAGAGATTCTCTCAAGAACCGGTGAAAGCTCTTGAGGGATGAGAGTTTCCTCGCAATCGTTGACGATGAAATATCCAGTTTCCCCAGGGCGTCCTTGAAAATTCCAGGACCGTCCCTGCCGAGCAAATCAATGGAGTCGATCCCTCTTGACTTGACGACATTCAGGTAGGAACGGAGATCCCTGCGGTAGGCATCAATCGTGTTCGGTGAATATTGTCTCTCAAGGAGAAGATGCTCAAGGAAATCGTCGAGAGCCTTCGACAGCTCCGGTGGCGTACCGGAGCGGGACTCTTTGCCCTCAACTTCCTTTGAGACGCTTGAAGGTGCCATTCCAGATACCTAACTGAGAAAAGGATTCTCCTCCTTCTCGATTCCGACTGTCGTGGACGGCCCGTGTCCCGGATAGACTTTGGTATCGTCCCCGAGCGGGAGAATCTTCTTCGTGATCGAGTTGATCAATTGATCGTAAGAACCGCCGGGAAGATCCGTCCTTCCTATTGAACCTGCAAACAATGTATCGCCTGAGAAAAGATGGTCTTTATAGACGAAGCACACTCCACCCATCGTGTGCCCGGGAGTGTGAATCACCTCGAGCCGGATATCACCTGCCCCGATGACATCTCCGCCCTCAATGCGCAAAATGTGTGGCTTCCCGTCCTTGGGAGAAGTCCCCTGAAAACGTCCGGCAGGGCCTCTCTTCATCCTGGATTCCGAAAGCGCACTGCCCTCGAAAGTCAGCGCAAGCATATCTTCGTCAGATGCATGAATGAGAAGACATGCCCCGGTCTCTTTCATCAGGTACCAGTCCGCGCCCGTATGGTCAGGGTGTCCGTGGGTATTGAGAATCCATTTTATTTCCAGCCCAAGGCTTTCTGTCTTTCTCAGAATCCGCTCACCCTCGTCGCCGGGGTCGATTATTACGCCATCTCTTCCCCCGGCGGAGCCGAGGATGTAACAGTTCACCTCAAGAGGTCCGACTACAAGGATATCAAAGATTTCTTTCAGGACTATTTCCCATCCTCTCTCTAGAGCTCAAGCGGAAGCTGTCCGCCCTCAAGAAGTATCAATGCTCTCTTCCAGCGCAGCCCCGACGCGAACCCGCCCAGAGAATGACTGCTCATTATGACCCTGTGGCAGGGAATCACGATCGGAAAAGGATTCGTCCTCAGAGCTACCCCTACAGCCCTGGCAAAGCTGGGACCGCCACAGGAGGCCGCGATCTCCTTGTATGATTTCAGCTCTCCATAGGGAATCTTCTTCACTGCAGCCCACACTTGTTTCTGGAATTCGGTGGCCGACCTCATATCAAGCTTAGCATCAAACTGAACCCTCTTCCCCTGAAAATAGCTTTCGAGTAGACGCCTGAGACTTCCGAATGTCTTCCTGTCTTTGACAAGCCTGATTTCCCTGGCTGACAAGAGCTTCGCTACTTTCCTTACTTTGGGTGTGCTCCCGAGAACTATGCTTGACACTCCATCGTCGGTCCCTCCGACCCAGACCCTCCCGTGTTCAGTCTCAACCGTAAAATAGCGTACGGTTTTCATAATACACCCCAGCATCTCGCCACAAACGTTTCACTCTTCATGCCTGCTTCATCCTCTCCCCAGCGTCGTGTCCCATAAACTCCTTGTCTATGTCTTTGCCCCGGGACACGACACTTTCATAGGGGCTCCTCGCCCCTCTGACGTTTCCGGATGCTCCTACTCGTCGCATCCCTCCGCTGTCACCCCTGAGGGGGTCGGCCACGACCCCCTCATACCCCTTGGCAGTGTGCCTTATCAAACACCCTACCTTTAGTGAAGTTATTTCTGGGACGGCACACTGGGCGGCACTGTCCCTGTTCCTTCGAGTATTGCTCTTGCGAGACGTTCACCTATCCCGCGAGTCGCCGCGAGCTCCTCAAGTGTTGCACGTCTCACTCTCTCCGGGGAACCGAACTTCCGAAGCAGAGCTTCCTTCTTTCTCTCTCCGATCCCCGGAATTTCATCAAGTGCGGAGCGCGAAAGTCTTTTCCGCATCACCTTTCTGTGATAACTCACCGCAAACCTGTGAGATTCGTCTCTAATTCTCTGAAGAAGCTTGAGTGCTGCCGAGGAACGGGAGAGTCTGATTGGCTCCATTTTGTCTGGAGAGTACAGTTCTTCGTTCTTCTTCGCGAGGCCGAAAACCGGAATCTCGTCAATTCGCTGGCCGATCATTGCCCTTATCGCCGCGCCGACCTGAGGTTTCCCGCCGTCAACGAGCAGAAGGTTAGGAAGCTTGAGGGATTCGTCTGCCAGTTTCTTCATCCTTCTCGAGAGAATTTCAAACATCATTCCGGCGTCATCGGAGCCGGTCGATGTCCTGACCCTGAATTTCCTGTATTGCGACCTCTGGGGAACGCCATCGATGAACGTTACCAGAGAACCCACGCTTGCTTCCCCATGAACGGTCGATATGTCAAAGGCCTCAATCCTTCTGGGAGGGCTCTTAAGACCGAGAGCACGCTCCAGTTCAAAGAGCTCATCGGGAAGTCTCTTTCCTTTTCTTTCATGGGCTGCGATTTTCTCCGCAACCTCCAGGTCCGCGTTCATCTTCGCCAGAAGAACGATTCCCTTTTCTTTTCCTCTGGAAGGCGAATGGATACTCACTCTTGTCCCGCGCCTCCCGCTGAGACACTTCTCAAGGAGTTCAATATCATTCGGCTCGACTGAACACAGTATCCTTTGGGGGATTGGTCCCGGCCGGTCATAGTACTGCTCGATGAACGAGCCGGCGAGCTCCTGCTCGGTCTCTTCCCGGACTCCCTCAAAGAATTTTCGATCTTTGGTGATGATCTTGCCGTCCCGGATTCTCAGCACAACTCCACACGCCACCTTTCCACTCTTTGACACGCCCAGCGCATCCATTTCTCTTTCTGCAAGACCGGCGACCCTTTGCTTCGAGAGAGTTGCTTCAATGTCGATGATTCTGTCCCTGAGTTCTCCGGCTCGCTCAAAGTCGAGACGCTCAGATGCCGTCTTCATCTCTTCCTCAAGGGAAGAAATCACTTCTTCACCGGACCCGCCCAGGAACTTGGAGACCCTCCCGACTATCTTTCTGTAGTCATCCTTCCCTATCTTACCGACACAGGGAGCAAGGCACCTCTTGATGTGGAAATTGAGGCATGGCCTGCCCTGGATCCTGCCCGGCTTCTCACCCGGACAGGTCCTCAATGGGAAAGTAGCCCTGATCAGAGCGACGGTCTTCCTCATGGCCGCCACGTCGGAATATGGTCCGAAGTAACGGTTACCGTCCTCCACGGAATTCCTGGTCACGGAAAGGCGGGGAAATTTCTCTTTCATTGAGAGCCTGAGGAAAGGATATTTCTTGTCGTCTTTTAGCCTGACATTGTATGGGGGCCTGTACTCCTTTATGAGATTACATTCAAGGAGCAATGCCTCAAGCTCAGAATTGGTGACGACGCAGTCAATGTCAGTGATCTTCCTCAGAAGAAGCGCTTGTTTGAGGCCCAGATGAGAGGAAGGCCCAAAATGACTTCTCACTCTGGATGCAAGTTCGCCGGCTTTGCCCACATAAAGCACTTTTCCGCGCTTATCCTTGAAAAGGTAAACTCCTGCCTTGTGCGGGAGGAGCGAAAGCTTTCTCTTAACTTCTTTCCTTGACATACTTCCTGTTAGAATATCACTTTGCCGGCCGGCATTCAAGAAAAGCGCTGCCCCGGTGACGTATCATCAGACGCGGAGGGTGCACGGGCGGTTAGCAAGCAAACATCTCAAGGTGGGCAAGAAGCGCAACTCGCTGCTACTCAATAGGGATTGCAGGAATGCGGGCCGGAATGGAGAGCATGCCGTTCGAGAGGTGAGGCACCAAGATACCTTGTCGGAAACCTATTGAATCAAGACAGCCTTCTTCTCAAAAAGGGACCTTCCTGAAGAAGCTTCGTCCTAGTGTGCCGTCCCAGAAACAACTTTACGAAATGCAGGGCCTTTCGTAAGGCACACTGCCAGGGGGTATGAGGGGGTCGTGGCCGACCCTCTCAGGGGTGACAGCGGAGGGATGCGACGAAGAGGAGCATCCAGAAGCGTCAGAGGGGCGATAGCCCCTATGAAAGTGTCGTGTCCTGGGGCAAAGATATACACAAGGAACTTCCGGGACACGACACTAGCCTCGATTCAGTGAAACCAGAAGCGGATGGTCCGAAACGGCGAATACATCCCAGAATTCACGAAACCGGCCACTGCAAAAGTAGGCGGGACGCTTTTGCTGCCCGCTCTGAGATCCCTGAAACGGGAAGCTTGTTCGGTTACGGGAAGATTCCTCTCTCCTTGTACACTATCTGGAGACTCGAAAGGGCTACTACATAGGCGGCTACTCGCCAGTCGGTGTTGAAGTTCAAGGCAGTGCTGCGCACTTTCTCATAAGCGTTCAGGATCTTCTTACGAAGCTTGCAGTCAACTTCTTCAAGTTCCCAGCGTTCGCTTCTCTTGTTCTGGAGCCATTCGAAGTAGCTGACAATGACACCTCCGGAGTTGCAGAGGACATCTGGTATCACATCAACTCCCTTCCTACGTAGAATCAGGTCCCCTTCTGGAGTGGTGGGGCCGTTAGCCCCCTCGGCTACAAGTTTGACATCCAGCAGCTCAGCAGTGTCTTCTGCAATCTGATTCTCCATTGCTGCCGGCACGAAAATATCTGCCTTAAGAGTTACGAAAGAGTCGTGTGTGATTAGGCTTGCCTTGGGGTAGCCTGCAACGAGCCCAGAGTTGCCGGAAGCATACAGGAAAAGGTCGTCTGGATCGATGCCATTATCATTTCCTATGGCGCCTGAAATGTCTTCAACGGCAACTAGCTTCGAACCATGGGGTTTCAACAAACGCGCTGTCCACGAACCCACATTCCCGTACCCTTGGATTTTGTAAGTGGCTTCTGCCAGCTTGAAGCTATTGTCCCTAGCCTGAATTATGCACGCGTTTACTGAAAAAAGAGTGCCATCGTCCTCG
>JASEGR010000070.1 GCA_030017955.1 Candidatus Eisenbacteria bacterium | reverse complement strand
GAATTTGTGCTGTCTGAGGGCGAAGCCCGAGTTCACAAATTCGAGTGAGCGAGTCTAAGAAGGGTCGACATTTTCGGCAGAAGGGAAAGGACATCTTCATGAGAGTTTTTGCTTGACCTGTGGCCAGTGTGGCCGATAGACTGTGCGGGCTGGTGGATGGAAACCTTTAACAAGGGAGGGTGCTCGTATGAGTAGAATCTTGGCCTTTTTCTGTCTTTTATCTTTCCTTATTCTCTTTTTTAGTTTTTCCGGGTGCAATATCTTTTCAAGCGGTGGCGGTGGGGGAAACGCAGAGGATCACATTGCGAAAGGGAGAAAGTACATAAACGACTCCGAGTACGCCAAGGCGCTCGCAGAGTTCGAGAAGGCAGTCAATGCGGACCCTCTCTCATCCGATGCTCTGTATTACTATGCAAAGGCCTATCAGCTTGCAGAAGGAGTCAGTATTGCGACGCTGCTCAAGGAGGTTGCCAAGGGACAAGGGGCGCAGGGCGGCGTGCCTGTCTATGAGAGAACTGGAAACGGCCCAAGCTATGACTACAGCGAAAAGACCGCCATGTATCGTAGTGCAATAGTGGTTGTCAGGTGTCTTAATCCAATAGTACAGGGGCTGACTCACGGAGATATTGTGGCGGATGATGTGAGATTCGATCTTTCAGTCGGTACAAGTCTTAGAGCAGTCCTTAACCTGAGAGATTCAAACGGAGACGAAGTCATCGACAACAGAGATGTCTATCTGTCAACTTCTGCAGGCGGAGCGGGCGGGGGATTCAATCTCGGTGGCACTGGCACTACGTCTTTCAAGACCCTAGCTGATTCTCTTGGTTCCAACCCTGATTCTGTGAACCAATTCATCAATCAGGTCGGAGATTTCCTCGAGACTGCGGGCGACCTGGTGAGTGATTTCCTTAAACAGTCCGGGGCAGACACGACGAACGCTCAGGATGTCCAGAAGTTCATCGATGACATAAAGAAATCGATAAACATGTACTATGTGGCACCGGCGACCTGCCCTGCTTCGGTTAATACTTCGGACGCTCAGAGCATGGCTGCTTGCGACAACGACGGTGACGGAAGGTATAACGAAGAGCTCATAAACGGCATTGACGATGATGCTGACGGGCTTATTGATGAGGACGCCGTTCTTCCTACGGCGGCAGCCCTTAGGAACGTCAAATGTCCAAGTTGTCCTTAAAGGATTCCACTGCGATGAAATTCAATTCGCCTTGTGTGTTTGTGGAAGAAAAAACGAATCCAAAGGAGTCTGGAGGTAATTCAAGATGAGAACGATTTCATTCTTTCTGGCATTTGTCGCGTTACTTGTTGTCTGTGCCGCTCCACTTATTGCCGGTGACGCGGCGACGACAAGGCTCCCGGTGGCGCGGACCCTCGGAATGGGCGGAGCGTATCTTGCCATAGCAAATGACCACAATGCGCTCTACTCCAACCCGGCGGGTCTTTCGAGGGTAAGGGGGATGAGCATCTCCATCCCCAGCATTTCTTTTCATACTAATCAGGACCTTATCGACATCAGCCAGGATGTCACCGATTTCATTGATGAGCACGAGAGCGAGTTTGCAGATTTCGACAGCGTGACAGACGATTTCCTCAGGGGGCTTGACCCGTTTGACGACAGATGGATGAGTTTTGCGGTTGACCCTCTGGTAGATCTCGTGTTTCCTCACTTTGGGCTTGGTGCCTACAGCACAATTGACGCCAGGTTCAAGATCGACAGAGGAATCTATCAGCCCAGAATCTCCGTCCAGGTGAAGAATGACATGGTCGGAGTGGTCGGAATCTCGAAGTCCCTCGGGCTCCTGGGAAAGAAAATGGACATCGGAGTTAGTGCAAAATACATCCAGAGGAGACTGCTCTCCGAGAGTCTTTCCGGCACTGATGCGAGCACATTCGATGAGGAGTCAATTCAGGACATGCTCGACACTCTGGAGACGGCAAAGACAGGGCTCACGTTTGATATCGGCGCCCTGTATCCGCTGAATGGTGCCACCACTTTGGCTCTGGTTCTAAAGGATGTTGCCGGCAAAGTAGATGATGAAACAATTCCGATGACCGTGAATGTCGGGATTGCTTCGAGACCTGCAATCCTCAAGATAATCCCGCTCTTCCGGAACACAGTAATTGCCGCCGACGTTGACGACATCTTCGGGGAAGGCAGTATGCTCAACAGAGTTCATCTGGGAGCGGAGACAAAGTTTGCCTTACTGCCTTTCATAACGCTGAGAGGCGGATTCAACCAGGGATATCCGACTTACGGATTGGGCCTGAACCTTCTGATTGTGAGGCTTGATTTTGCCTATTATGGTGAAGAGCTTGGCTCAAAGCCCGGTCAGATACCCCAGTGGAATTATTTCGGAACGATAAAGATCGGATTCTAGCAGCGCGTTGACAGCAGAGACCCCCTCACCTCAATCCTCTCCCCAAGGGGGAGAGGGTAGGGTGAGGGGGGTTCTCAGCTCATGTGCTGAACTTAATATAGATGACATCGCCGTCCTTCACCGGATAGTCTCTACCCTCAAGTCTCAAGATTCCTTTCTCCCTCGCAGCCGGCAGAGTCTTCCACTTCACAAGCTCATCAAAAGAGATGACCTCTGCTTTGATGAAACCTCTCACCATGTCGGTGTGAACGGCATCCGCGGCATCAAGCGCCGTTCCGTCTTTTCTCAAGCTCCACGCCCTTACCTCGTTCTTTCCGATTGTGAAGAATGTAATTTGATTCAACGCAGCAAGGCACGCCTTGAGAACCTTTTCCCTGTGGAGTTCTCCAACGCCGAGCTCGATTATGAAGTCCCCTCTTTCGTTTTCGGGGAGTGCGAGAATCTCAAGTTCGGTTTTTCCGTAGATTCTGGCGCAGTTGAGATTTCCGCCCGGCTCAAGAGGAGGAACTTCTTCATCGCCCATATTGAGGACTGTGAGCATGGGGAACATCGAAAGAAGCCGGAAGCTCCGCAGCATCTTCTCCGTATCGCCGGAGAAATGGAGGTCTCTGAGACGGTGACCTGCTTCAAGTTCCTTCAGACAGTTCCTGACCACTTCCTCCTCTCTGGGATTTTCCGTTTTGCCTACCTTCCGCTGTTTCTCTATCTGTGCGAGTCTCCTTTCAAGCAGCTCAAGGTCGTAGAGAAGAAAGTATGTAAGAATCGAATCAAGGTCACGCTTGGGGTCGGGAGATCTCTGCTCCCCGTCCAGAAGCTCGTCACGGAACGAGCGAATGACAACAATAAGTCCATCGAGCGAGTCGAAAAATGAGGCCTCACTTCCGGGCGAAAGCGGTTTACTCTCGCCAAGAGCGAGGCCGTCAACGAAATCCAGGTGTATCCTTACAAGCTTTTTGCCTTCATGGAGCTTGCCGAGAGTATCGAGCCTGTCGTCGGGTACCTCAATTGTCGCAAGATGCCACGAAGGACCGAGAGACTTTCCTTCTTTTCCAGAGGAAAGTATCTTGAAAAGAGTTGTCTTCCCGCTGCCCCTGAGGCCGACAATGCCAAGCCTCATAGGGTCTTTCACTTTTTCGCCTTCTCCTTCTCGATCTTTTTTATTTCTTTCTTAACCCAGTCTCGCTCTTCATGTTTCGGGAATCTGGCAAGAAACTCCCTGTACTTCTCGACCGCCTTATCCTTGTCGCCTGATTTCCCGTAGGTGTATCCGACAAAGAATGAGGCATCCCCACTGATCTCGCTCTCCGGAAACATTTCTCCCAGCATGGAGAAGTTGGAGACAGCATCAGCGAACCTCTTCTGTTTGAGGGCAATCCTCCCCATTGCAAAAAGGGCGTCATCAGCAATGCCGCTCTGATTTGTTTTGTCGCCGTTCACGATTATCTCGAATCTTTGGTTCGCCTCAGCGAACATTCCATGGTCTCTAAGCTTCTCACCGACCTCATCCAGGAACTTGTAATCTGAGGCCCTGGAAGGTTCCTCCGCAAGCATTGCAGAGAGAGTGCCTTTTCCGGCAAGATAGTCATTGACCTTGGAAACAAACTCGTGAGGCTTGGCGTACCCGACAACTCTGTCGGCCTCATCGCCCGAAGGGCGAAGCACGATGGTTGTCGGATAGCCTGCTACTCTGAATCCTCTTGCAAGGGTGGTGTCTTTGTCGGCATTTACCTTTGTTACGATGAAGTTCTTTGAGAAGTCGACGACTTCCCGGCTGGAGAATGTCTCCTTCTCCAGCCTCTTGCACCACACTCACCAATCTGTGTAGAAGAGAAGCAGGATATTTTTGCCTTCGCTTTTCCCCATTGCCAAAGCTGTATCGTAGTCCGGAACCCAGGAGACTTTCTCCTTTGCTTCCGAATAGGAAAAGAAAAGGAGAGCCAATGCCATAGCGACTGCTGCCGCGACAAAAGGCTGTCTCATATCTTCTCCCCTTTCTCGGAGAGGAGGCGCTTTATGACCTCCTCAAAGACAGACTTCTTCTGATACCCCACATACTTCTTGATAATGAAACCATCTCTTGAGATGAGGAAAGCGGTCGGGATGCCCCGAATGCCGCCATAGGCTTTCACCACATCATCAGTTCCCATGACAGTCGTGTACTCCATCCCGTACTTCTCGACAAAAGGCTTGACAACCCTCATGCCTCCCCGGTCGAGAGAAATACCTATCACTTCAAATCCCTCCTTCTTGTACTGTGAGTAGAGTTCCTTAAGATGAGGTATCTCCATCTTGCAGGGACCGCACCAGGTCGCCCAGAAATCAATGAGGACGACCTTCCCCTTGAAGTTGGAAAGCGTCACATCGTTCCCGGAAAGATCCTTGAGCGTGAAATCCGGTGCCTTGACAGCACCGCCTTTCTGCCCAAGAAGGGAAGAGAACGGAAGAATAGTCAAGAGCAAAACAAGAGAAAGAGATGCGCTATGCAGAAACCGCAGATGTCTCATCGGCAAATACCTCCCCGTTTTCAATTGATCTGTCAATTGCAACTCCTGCCACCTCCAGCATCTCACGAACCTCCGTGTCCACCCGCTGGGTCCACGAACGGAACGTCATCTTGGCAAACTCTTTTGCCTTTGTCCCCATCCTCACCCTCATTTCCCTGTCGTTTGCCAGAATGGCAAGTTTCTGAGCAAGTTCGATTCTGCTATCGGCGTTCACAAGAAAACCGGTCTCTCCATCTATGACAACGTTTGAAGTGTGGCCGACATTTGCCGCCACTACAGGAAGGCCGCAGATCATCGCCTCTCTCGTCGCGACGCCGCCGTTTGTGAAATCACTCACCGAGACGAAAACGTCGCTGCCGCGCAGGCAGTTCTCCACATCTTCCTGTTTGAGCGCTTCCAGAAGCCTGACATTTCTTTCAACACCCAGAGATGCCCTGAGTTCCAAAAGCTTCTCCTTTTCCTCCCCATCGCCGAAAATCAGGAAATAGACAGGATGATGCGTCATAGTCAGAGCAATCTTGGCTGCACGTATGAGCCTGTCAAGTCTCTTCCATCTTACGACTCTCGAGAGCGCCACAAAGAGGACGGAATCCCGTTCAAGGTCAAATTCTTCCCTCAGGTCCCGCGCCCTTCCCCCATTTTCCAGCCACTCAAGACTCGTCCCGCTGAGGAGAAAGCTGACTCTCGAATCCGCTGCTCCCGTACTTCTCACGAGCTCCCTCGCCTGAGTCCCATCTTCCACTATGAATATCCGTTCGAACGGCAGCTTGACAGCAATGAACTCCTCAAAGTTTCTCAGGAAATCATAAGGACGAGGCCAATTCCTTTTTCTATAGAACACGCCGTGGAGTTTTATCGTTCCGGGAACCCGCAGCATTCTCGAGACTATGAAAGCGACTGGCGCAGAGAGAGAGCTTATTCCGACAACGATGTCCGGTCTCTCTCTCGCTGCAATCGGAATTGCCCTCACAAGGTATGCGATCTGGAAAAAAAGATACGAGAATGGCCGCCAGAAATGAGAAAGAAGCCTTCCTCCGCCAAATCGTATCTCTTTCCAGGGAGCGACGGTGACTGAATGGCTGCCGTCAGACCGGCCAACATTCAATCTTGATCCCAGAGGCGCAATTGTATGGAGAACGTGCCCTCGTCTCAGGATTCCATGGAGGAATTCCCATCCCTCCCTTACACCACTGCCTTCACCCATAGCCCACAACCTTGGCCAGGGCCAAATGAGAAGGATTTTCAGGCGCGATTCTGCCATGAGCCTCCTGTTGTTAATGCTGGCCGTCGCCGGCGAAATGCCTGATCCGCTCCAGATATGCCAATGATATTGACGCGGCCGGCATTCGTCAACACTGGTGACCCGTGCTGGACTCGAACCAGCGACTCCCTGCTTAAAAGGCAGGTGCTCTACCACCTGAGCTAACGGGCCACAATCCCCACAGCCCATGCTATTTCAGGACAATCTTATGATGTCGTCCCGTTTTGAACCGACAGAAACAAGTGAAACCGGAACATTTACAAGCCCGCGGACAGCATCGAGATACTCTCTGGCCTTGGAAGGCAGGTCTTCCCACTTCCTCGCTGACGAAGTATCCTCTTTCCACCCCGGGAATTCCTCGTACACCGGATGCATCTCATCAAATGGAATCCCCTGCGGAATTTCTCGATGTTCTTCTCCGCGGACAAGATAGGCGCGACACATCTTGATTGTGTCGGCTGAGTCTAACACATCGAGCTTCGTAATCGCCATAGAAGAAATCCCGTTCACACGCGCGGAGAGCCGGAGGACTGGTATGTCAAGCCATCCGCATCTCCGGGGTCTCCCGGTCGTCCTTCCGTACTCGCTGCCGATTTCCCTCAGAATGACCCCGGTCCTGTCATGAATCTCTGTCGGAAACGGGCCATTTCCCACTCTTGTCGAATAGGCCTTGGCTACCCCAATGACTTCGTCGATCCTCCTTGGGGCTACGCCTGCCCCCGTGCAAGCGCCGCCGCTCACGGTGCTGGATGAAGTCACAAATGGGTAGGTGCCATGGTCAACGTCAAGCATGGTCCCCTGCGCCCCCTCAAAGAGCACACTCTGCCTGCGCTGCAGCATGTCGTCTATAAGAAGAGAGACATCCTTTATCATTGGCCGAAATCGCTCTGCGTGCAGGACATGTGATTCGAATATCTCATCCGCCATGACCTTGGCCTTATGCCCGGCCGCCCCTCTCAGGCGCTCGACATTCTCCTTGAGTTTTCTGGAAAAGATGTCCGGGTGGAGAATTTCGAACATTCTTATCCCCGTCCTCGCCACTTTGTCGGTGTACGCAGGACCTATTCCCCTTCGTGTCGTGCCGAGTTTACCTCCGGGATCTCTGCCTTCATCCATGTCTTCAACCTGAATGTGATACGGAAGAATGAGATGGGCATTTGGACTTATGAAGAATCGCCCTTCGAGCTTGAATCCTGCTTCTTCAAGCCCGTCAATCTCTTTTTTGAGCGAGAGGAGATCGATCACAACGCCGTTTCCGAGAAGGCATATCGTGCCCTTCCGGAGGGCGCCGGTCGGAACAAGATGAAGGACGAAAGTTCTGTCGTCTATGACGACCGTGTGACCTGCGTTCGGTCCTCCCTGGTATCTCACGACGGCATGAGAGTGCTCGGAAAGAACATCAACGATTTTCCCCTTCCCCTCATCACCCCACTGCATGCCCACTATCACTTTGGCCGGCACGATTCACCCTCCATCTGGAACCTCCGTGGAAATCTGCCCGGTAACATTCTAGTGAGGCAACAGCCAGCCTTCAGTAACAATTTCGACGAGTCAATGCGGGACTTACAGGACACGACACTAGTGGTGGGCAAGAAAAGTGGAGGAGTCTTTCCCTGGCTGCTGAACCTTATCTTCTCTTTTGTCGAGAGCGATCTCAAGAACCTCGTCCATGCTCTCTATCGGAATGAGCTCGAGGTCATTCCGGACTTCCGGCTGAAGTTCAGCGATATCCTTCTCATTCATCTTTGGTATGATGATCGTTCTTATTCCAGCCCTTTTTGCGGCAACCGCCTTTTCATTAAGACCGCCGACGGCCAGCACATTCCCTCGCAGAGTTATCTCGCCGGTCATCGCGACATCCTGCTTCGTTGGGATACCAGTAAGGGCAGAGACAAGTGCAGTGGCCATCGTGATACCTGCAGAAGGACCGTCTTTCGGAATCGCACCTTCCGGAAGGTGAACATGCACATCCACGTCTTTGTAGAACCACCTGTCAAGTCCGAGCATGCTTGCCCTTGAGCGTGCGTAGCTCAGCGCCGCCTGGCCTGATTCCCGCATCACGTCACCCAGCTTACCCGTCATGAAAAGCTCGCCCTTTCCCGGCAATATGCTTACTTCAACCGTCAGGACATCACCTCCGGCCTCAGTCCACGCAAGCCCGGTCGCAACTCCGACGCGGCTCCTTATCTCAACTCCCTGGGAGATGAACTTGGGAACTCCCAGATACTTCTCAACGTTCTTTGCTGTGACCCGGGTCTTCATGAAATTGCCCGACGCTTTTCTTCTGGCGACCTTTCTTGCGATGGATGCTATTTCTCTCTCGAGGTTTCTCACTCCGGCCTCTTTCGTGTAGCTTGTCGCTATCGAGCTCAGCGCACTGGTAGTTATCTCAAGGTCATCCGGATTCAGCCCGTTTGCCTTGAGCTGCTTCGGAACCAGAAAAGTCTTGGCGATGGCTCTCTTCTCAAACTCGAGATAGCCGGGGAGCCTTGTTGTCTCCATCCTGTCCTGAAGCGCGGGAGGAATTGTCTGAAGGATATTTGCCGTCGTAATGAACATCACCTCTGAAAGGTCAAAATCAACCTCAAGGTAATGATCGTTGAAGGTATGATTTTGCTCTGGATCAAGAACCTCAAGCAGCGCTGCGGCCGGGTCTCCCCTGAAATCGATGCCAATCTTGTCGACCTCGTCCAGGAGGAAGACCGGATTCTTCGATCCGGCTTTTCTGATTGACTGAATGATCCTCCCCGGGAGAGAGCCGATATAAGTCCGCCTGTGGCCTCTTATCTCGGCTTCGTCCCTTATGCCGCCGAGAGACATCCTCACGAATTTTCTTCCAAGAGCCCTTGCTATCGATTTTCCAAGGGATGTTTTTCCGACTCCCGGCGGGCCGACGAAGCAGAGAATCGGCCCCTTCAGGCTCTTCGAGAGTTTGAGGACCGCAAGGTGCTCAACGATTCTCTCTTTTACTTTTGTAAGTCCGTAATGGTCTTCATCCAGGATCGCGGCGACCTGCTCGATGTCAGGATTGTCCTCCGTCCTTATTTCCCAAGGCAGTGAGACAAGCCAGTCGATGTAGTTCCGGACGACCGTGGCTTCAGGCGACATGAACGCCATCTTCCCGAGCCGGTCGACCTCCTTCACCGTTTTCTCATGCACATCCTGGGGCATCCGGGCTTTCTTTATTGCCTCAGACAGCTCGTCGATCTCGTTTGCAAATTCGTTTTGATGCCCGAGCTCCTTCCTTATCGCCTTGAGCTGCTCATTCAGATAGAACTCTTTCTGGTTCTTGTGGACCTGGCTCTTCACCTGCCCTTCGATCTTTCTTTCGAGCCTCACAATCTCAAGTTCTGATGCAAGCAGCTTGACGAGATGATTCAGCCTTTCGTTGAGATCTTCGATTTCCAGTATCTCCTGCTTCTGGGCTACCTTTATCGCCAGATGGGAGCTTATTGTGTTAGCTATGGCATCGGACTCAGTCATACTGCCCAATGTCATCGTAACGTCCTCCGGCACCTTACGGCTCAGGCGGACATACTCGTCAAAAAGCGAGACCGCATTTCTTGTAAGTGCCTCAATCTCCAGAGTCTTCTCGTAGTTGTCCGGTATGGTTGATATTGTGGCGTAGGAAATGCTGTGACTGAAAGAGAACTTTCTCACCCTGGCTCTTATGATTCCCTCAACCAGGACCCTCATCGTGCCGTCAGGGTGCCTGAGGAGCTGCACGACGCGCACCACAGTTCCGACTCTGTGAAGATCATCCTTGCCGGGATCGCCAATCTGAGGTTTTCTCTGGGCGCATACGAAAACGACTTTGTCGGAGGCCATCGCTTCCTCGATCGCATTAAGCGATGGAAGTCGTCCGACAAGAAGCGGCAGAGTCATGTGCGGAAACGCCACCACGTCCCTCAGGGGGAGAAGGGGAAGCTTCTCCTTTATCTCAATGCTCTCCCCGTCTTTTTCCGAAGAAAGACTCACAGGATTCGTTCCTCCCTTACGCCTCTTTTCTCTTCTTCTCTCCCTTGTAGGTAAGGAGAGGCGGCACGGCATTACACACTACGTCTTTCGTGATGGTACACGCCACGACGTCAGGCCTTGATGGAAGGTCATACATCACATTGAGCATTGTGTCCTCGAGAACTGCCCTCAACCCTCTTGCGCCTGTTCCCCTTTTCTTCGCAAACTGGGCAACTGCCTTCAGGGCATCCTCGGTGAAATCAAGCTTCACGCCTTCCATGTCAAAGAACTTCTGGTACTGCTTTACTATTGCATTCTTGGGCCTGGTCAGAATCTCAACAAGCGCTTCCTCATCAAGCTGATCAAGCGAAGCAACAACCGGAAGTCTGCCAACCAATTCAGGTATGAGCCCGAATTTCAGAAGGTCTTCCGGTTCAACCATGGCCAAGAGCTCTCCAATCTTCTTTTCTTCTTTGGTCTTGATGTCAGCTCCGAACCCCATGACCTTCTGCCCGATCCTCTTCTCAACAATCTTGTCCAATCCTTCAAAAGCTCCTCCGCAGATGAAAAGAATGTCCTTGCTGTTCACTTCAATGTACTTCTGCTGAGGATGCTTCCTTCCTCCCTGGGGAGGCACGTTTGCGATGGTGCCTTCGAGGATCTTGAGGAGCGCCTGCTGGACTCCTTCACCTGATACGTCCCTTGTAATTGAAGGATTCTCAGTCTTTCTCGAAATCTTATCCAGCTCGTCAACGTACACGATTCCGTGCTCGGCATTGACAAGATTGAAATCAGCTGCCTGCAGAAGTCTTACAAGTATGTTCTCAACGTCTTCTCCCACATAGCCCGCCTCTGTGAGACAAGTTGCATCAACAATGGCGAAAGGGACCTTGAGAAACCTGGCAAGCGTCCTTGCGAGAAGCGTTTTGCCCGTTCCAGTCGGACCTATCAGGAGAATGTTGCTCTTTTCCAGCTCGACATCTTCCGCGGTACTTGGCGAATAGATACGCTTGTAGTGGTTATAGACTGCAACGGATATTATCTTCTTCGCTCGAGTCTGCCCGATGACATATTCATCAAGTATTTTCTTTATCTCAGGCGGCTTGGGAAGCGCCGGACGTTCAAGAGAGGTCCTCGGGTCGGTCTCTCCTTCAAGGATGTCGTTGCAAAGCCGGACGCACTCGCTGCAGATATAGACAGAAGGTCCCGAGACAAGCCTCGCAACCTCGTCCTGTCCCCGGCCGCAGAAAGAACACCTTATCGGATGCGGTGAAGAGATCCTTTTTCTCATTTATCGCCTGCCGTTTCCAGGTGCATCTCATCTCCTCTTTTCAATGACTTCATCAACAAGCCCGTATTCTTTGGCCTCTATGGCGGACATGAAGTAGTTCCTGTCCGTATCTTTTTGGATCCTGGCCAGGTCCTGTCCAGTGTGCTTGGAAAGAATCTCATTCATCCTTTCTCTCAAAGTCAGTATTTCTTTTGCATAGATCTCGATATCGCTGGCCTGTCCCTGGCTTCCTCCGGCCGGCTGGTGGATCATGACCCTAGAATGCGGCAGTGCAGAGCGTTTTCCTTTTGTCCCGGCGGCAAGAAGAAGTGCAGCCATGCTCGCCGCCTGTCCCATGCAGGTAGTCCAGATACTCGGCCTTATATACTGCATCGTGTCGTATATCGCGAGCCCCGCCGAGATCAGTCCGCCGGGGCTGTGTATGTAGAGGTGGAGATCTTTGTCAGGGTCTTCTGCTTCAAGAAAAAGCAGCTGTGCGATGACCAGATTTGCCACGGTGTCATCGATTGCGGACCCGATGAAAATTATCCTGTCCTTGAGGAGACGTGAGAATATGTCGTAAGCTCTTTCACCCCTCCCGGTCTGTTCGACGACTATAGGGACAAGCGACATTGTTTAGGGCCTCCTTCTGGTTATCCTCTCCCCTCATCTTGGCCCTCTCCCCTCTGGGGAGAGGTTGGTGAGGGGGATTAGGGTTAGGGGCCTCCTCACCACTCTCTTTTCTATTGTACACTTCGTCAGGGCGTTTGTATCAACCTTTCGACCGGTTTTGCGGTCTGAACCTCCACGATGTTCGCCTTTGAGAGCAGAAAATCAAGGACTTTCCTTTCAAAAAACGCGTTCCTGAAACGTTCGAAACCATTTCCTTTCTGAAGCTCCTTCTCAATCTCGCTTACTTCCTTGCCTTCCTCGCAGGCAATCTTGGCGATTTCAGCCTTCACTTCTTCCTCTTTCACCTCGAGGGATTCCTTCTTCCCGACCAAAGAAACCACGACTGTCTTCTTGAGGTTCCTTACAACATGCGGGCTGAACGCCTCCCTCAGTTTTTCCCTCTCCTCAGGTGAAAGATTCCCCGCTTCCTTTTCTCTTCGCGACACTATGTCGTCGAGGGCATCCTTGACCATGGAGGGCGGAAGCTCAAAGGAGTTCATCGTTATGAGCTCCTCCAATATCTTTTCCTCCATTGCCCTCCGGGATCTCAGCTTCTCCTCAGCTTCAAGGTTAAGCCTTATCCGTGACTTCAGCTCATCCAGGGTCGCGGCTCCCGCGTAATCCTTGGCGAATTCGTCGTTGATTTCCGGAAGCGTCTTTTCCTTCACCTCGCGCACGTTGATCCTTAGCTGGACATCCTGGTTGGCGAGATTCTTGTCCGGAAAATCTTCAGAGTAGTGGACCGATATGACTCTTTCTTCACCCGCTGAAGCCCCAAGGACTCCACGCGCAAAATCTTTCAGCAGCGTAGGCGAAGACAGATCTATCAGCGCCCCATCCCGTCTTGTCTTCTTTATCGGCCTACCGTCTTTTCCCAATCGAACAAAATCAACTACGACGAGATCAGTCTCCTTTGTGGGTCTCGCCACGGTCTCAAGCTTCGCGGCGATCTCCTGCAAACGAAGAAGCTCCTTCTCAACATCATCGCCGGCGGTTTCAAAATTCTCTCTCGTTACTTTGAGGCCATCGTATCCGTGAACCTCGATCTCAGGCCAGATCTCTACAGTTGCTTTGAATGAAAGCGGCTCGCCCTTTGTGAACTTGAGATCTCCAACTTCCGCCTGGCTTATCGCGACGAGGTTCGCTTCCTTAAGAGCCTCTTTGTAGAACCTTGGAATAATCCTGTCCAGGAATTCAGACTGAAGAGAGTGGCCAAAACGCGCCTCGAGCACATCCCTAGGGGCTTTACCTTTCCTGAAACCGGGGATAGCCGCCTTTCTCTGGAATTCGGCGACCACCTTATCAAGCTCTGTCTGGACATCTTCGGGTGGAATTTCTATTTCGAGCACCCGTTTCCAGGAACCTGCATCCTTGACTTCTACCTTAAGTGCCATTCGTCCGTTTACCCCCGTTTCCTCTGCTGCCCGCGAAGTACCCCAGGCATTTTCACTTATGGCTTCCCCGGCAATTGCGAGAGGGGGGATTTGAACCCCCATGAGTCTCCTCACTGGATCCTAAGTCCAGCGCGTCTGCCAGTTCCGCCACTCTCGCACTTTGGCGAAATCGGAACTGAGGTCTCAACACGTCAATTTCGCCTGGAATTCAGACTGAGCTCAGTTCGCACAAAATCCTTATCTTTCATGGCTCAGTATAAGGCTGGGGCGAACAAAAAGCAAGAAGTTGAGCTAGTGTGCCGTCCCAGAAATAACTTTACGAAATGCAGGGCGTTTCATAAGGCACA
>JASEGR010000069.1 GCA_030017955.1 Candidatus Eisenbacteria bacterium | reverse complement strand
GTGCCTTATGAAACGCCCTGCATTTCGTAAAGTTATTTCTGGGACGGCACACTAGAATAGCGCGTAGATAAACGGCGCGAGTGCAGAACCCTGCGTAAAGACGATTAGGGCACCAAAAAGAAGCAGAAAAACAACAATTGGTGCAAGCCACCATTTCTTTCTTATTCTTAGGAACAGCCACATTTCCTTGAGGATTGCTATTTTTCCCACTTTCGGCTCCGCTCCCGGGGTCTTAGTTTTTCACCCTGTAGCCGGCCGGCCTGTGTTCTTCCGAATCCGCTGCAATTGATTTCAATTCATTTGCAAGAGCACCTGCGACCACTCGATGGCCTTTGTAGTTCCAGTGTGTCCAGTGCAAGGGCGCCCTTCCGTTCTCATACGCCTGTCTGAACACCCCCTGTAACCCAACGTAATCTATGTTAAGCGATGCGGCATATTTCTTCAAGTCGTCTTCAAAAAAATTTGTGTCAAATGTCGAATCTGCGGATTCGTACTTTCTCTCGACTTCGGGAATGTAGGAGCCAATGTCTATGGTGACCAGCATAAATCGAATTCCCTTCTCTCTGCAGTATTCAACCATGGCCGCAATCAGAATCTTATTCAATTGATAGCTTTGCACATATGCAGTGTCCGGATTGGCTGTGCAGAGACTCAATGGGCCATGTATTTGACCCTTCCGCGAGGCATCTCTCCCTTCGGCCTTGAACTGTCTCTTAGCAGCGGCAGCCATCTTGAAAGCGTTATACCTTTCCGCTAGGAGAGAAATGAGTGCTGAGCGCCGCTTGAACTTGTCTATGAAACACATCTTCCTGTATTCGGGCAGATTAGTGAAGCTTGTATCAAGGAGAAGGGTTCCCTCCGGAGAAACCTTGTAGAACGGTCGCAGCGCGGTCGGGGCGGTTTCCCTCCGCACATCCTCGATATCGTTTCCCGGAAGGAAAAATACGATCGCCATATCTGGAGAGAATGCGGCAACCTGGTTTTCAAGAACGAAGAGTTCTTCAGTCTGCGTGAATCCTGAACGGCCGAAGTTCATCAATTCAATTCTGGGTCCCAACGCTTCATACAGTTGACGCTGTGCCAATGCGATAAAGGTGCTTTCCGGTTCGACCTGGAACGCTTCTACGAAACTGTCTCCAAGAATCGCAATCCGAAACGTGTTTGCATCTTTCTCGCGGGACCAATCTCTATCCCGCCACCCATATTTATTTATTCTGCCCGAAATCGGGTGATCATTTTCCTTGTAGAACCAGTATTTGCTGTTCGGAACATACCGGAATCCCAGGGTCGAATCCGGCTCGGACCATGAGATTCTTGCGCCGAAGAGATGCGTCGAGCGGAGCGTGAATTCCAGGGCAACGATGAAGATGAAGAATACGAGCAGGGAGAGAAGAATATTGCGTATCACAGTACGGGACTTCTTGGGCGGATCAGAACTGTCTCTCGTAGTCACTCTTTTCAAACTTCTGTCTTTCTTTCGGAATCCAATAGCTGTCCGCTTTCTTATCGAATTTCAGCCGTAGAAAGTCCTTTCCGGATAGCCTTGCGAGGAAACCCATTGGCGTGATTCCCACATAGAACACGAGACCAAGGATGACCCTCGTCATGACCCAGCTCATGAGGATGGCGAAGGTCATCCAGACCTTGTGAACAGGTTTCAGAACCGAAGGTACGAGAAAGGCCGGCAAGATCAAAACAGCGGAAATCAGGAAAAAATAAGGACAGGAAGATCTGCCACGCCACCAAAGCAGCGCTGCAAGGAGAGCAAAAACAATTCCGACTGTCAGGCCGAATTGCCGGAGCTCTTTCTTTCCGCTCTTGATATTCTTTATTTCCTCAACAATCATGAAGGCTCCTAATCCAGCTCAAACTTCTTGCGCCAGTCGATGTCCTTGTCGAGAGATTTCTGATCCCTCTTATCAAGGAGAAAATTGCCAATTATCAGATAATCCATATCTGTCCGCATGAAACAGAGATATGCATCATGAGGAGTGCAGACGATAGGTTCACCTCTCACGTTGAACGACGTGTTTATTATCACCGGACAGCCGTATTTTTCATCGAATTTCGAGATCATGCGGTGATAGAGATGATTATCCTTCTTGTTCACCGTCTGAAGCCGGGCAGAGTAGTCAATGTGAGTGATCGCGGGGATGCTTGAGCGCACAACGTTCAGCTTATCGATGCCAAATAGCTTTTCTTCTTCTTTAGTCATCTTCCGGCGGATCTCCTTCCTCACCATTGCTGTAAGCAGCATGTAAGGACTCTCTCGGTCAATTTCAAAGTAGTCGGGGGCCTTTTCCTCTATGACCGATGGGGCAAATGGCCGGAAGCTTTCGCGGAACTTTATCTTCAGGTTCATTATCTCCTGCATCTTCGAAGAGCGGGCGTCTCCAACAATCGACCGGCTTCCCAACGCCCTGGGACCAAACTCCATGCGCCCCTGAAACCATCCAATCACTTTCTGATCGTTAATCAGGTCAGCGATCTTTTCCGGGATTTCCTCATCGCCGAGCTCAACATAGGGAATATTGTTGTTTTTCAGATAGCCGGATATATCTCCATTCCTGAACTCCGGACCCAAGTATGATCCGAGCTGGAAGTCTTTTTCACCGTCCGCCACTCTCTTGTTTTCCAGATACTGATACCAGACAAAAAGCGCAGCCCCCAACGCACCTCCTGCGTCACCTGCCGAGGGTTGTATCCAGATATCAACGAAAGGACCTTCCCGCAGGATTCTCCCGTTTGCCACACAGTTCAAGGCCACGCCGCCAGCCAGACAAAGTTTCTTCTGGCCGGTCTCCTTGTAGATATTGCGCCCCATGCGCACCATGACTTCCTCGGTCACGTCCTGGACCGAGCGCGCCAAATCCATTTCACGCTGTGTCAGCTCCGATTCGGGTTTCCGCGGAGGTCCGCCAAAAAGCTTGTCGAACCTGCGGTTCGTCATCGTAAGGCCGGCGCAGTAATTGAAATACTTCATGTTCATCTTGAACGAGCCGTCTTCCTTCAAGTCCATGAGCTCCGTGAGCATCAAGTCTTTGTACTTTGGCTCGCCGTAAGGTGCAAGCCCCATCACCTTGTACTCACCCGAGTTGACCTTGAACCCCGTGTAATACGTGAATGCAGAATAAAGAAGACCCAATGAATGCGGAAAATGGAGTTCTTTGAAAATCTCTATCTTATTGTCCTTGCCAACGCCGCAGCTTGTCGTTGCCCACTCGCCGACTCCGTCCACAGTGATGAAAGCCGCCTCCTGAAAGGGCGACGGAAAGAATGCAGATGCGGCATGCGATTCGTGATGCTCCGGAAAGATAATCTTGTCGTCGTATCCAAGCTCTTTCTTTATGAATTCTTTCATCCAGACTCTCTGCTTAATCCACAACGGCATCGATGTGATGAAAGACTTGATTCCAAGGGGGGCAAATGCCAGATAGGTCATGAGTATCCGTTCGAACTTGATGAACGGTTTATCGTAGAAGGCGACGAAATCCAGGTCTTTCGCCGTTATTCCGCTGTTCTGCAGGCAGAAGTTTATTGCATTCTTCGGAAAAGAGAAGTCGTGCTTCTTACGGGTAAAACGCTCTTCCTGCGCCGCAGATATTATTTTGCCGTCTTCCACCACGCAGGCGGCACTGTCATGATAAAATGCAGATATCCCCAAAATACGCATCGCTTTCTCCTGCTTTGCCCCCTCGCACATTATAAAATAGAAAATAGTGACAGTCACCTATTCTTGGGATGTCCTTTCCCTCTCGCCGAAAATGTCGATCCTCCTTTGATGGCGACTGAGCGTTTTGCTGGCTCCGCTTCGGGATGACCCATCTACAGGCTCGCCAGGCGGGAAATCCTTGCCACGACCCATTGCTCCGCAACGGGTGCCCCGAGCCTCTAAAGGGCTGGGTATCCCCACCTTGCTCGCCAAGATGGGTGTGCCCATCCCTCCCGCGAAAGCCAGCTCACAGCTCATCGCCAACACAACTCCATGAGCGCTCTGAATAGCGATCTCCGAGACGGCCTCCTCACCGATGCCTGCTCGAGCCCGGGAGACGACAACCCCTCGCCGAACCAGCCTCTCCCCGTTGGGGAGAGGGCAGGGTGAGGGGACATGCTTCCCTTGAGTTCCTGGCGAAAATGTGGTTTGATTCCAAAAGCAGTTGCGTTTGGTTGAATGCCGGGAATGCCACGATGCGGAGAGAGGTGCCTAAGTGTATTCCTTGAGAGAAGTCTTCAGAGACATACGGCGGAATTCCGCGCTCATTCTTTCCGGATTCCTTGCGACCACCGCGAGCCTTGCGGTACTTGGGGTTTTCTCGCTCGTCAGTCACAACGTTCTCCGGATCGTGAAACTTGTCGAGCAAAGAAAAGAAATAGTCGTTTTCCTGAAAGACGGGGTGGGTGAAGAAAGAGTTGCATCTGTTGAAGAGGAACTGTTGGCGCTGCAAGGTGTGAAGGGAGTTGAGTACACAAGCAAAGCGCAAGCATGGACAGAGTTCGTGAAGGAAATGGGGAAAGAAGAAATACTGAAAGCCGTCGGCTACAATCCGCTCCCCGCCTCATTCAAGCTAATTCTTCTGAGTGAATACAAAAACGCTGCAAGAATGAAAGTTCTCGCCGGTCAGGTCATGCGGATAGGCGGCGTAGAAGACGTGAGCTACGGGGGAGAATGGATCGAGAGATTGGACCGGATAGTCAGAGTGCTTCTTCTCGGAACGCTCATCGTGGGAGTTTTTGTTGGCCTCTCAGTCGTGGTTGTGATGGCCAGCACCACCAGGTTCATCGTGCTTGCAAGGCGGGACATGGTCGAAATCCTCAAGAGTGTGGGCGCTTCTGATTCGGCCATCAGGCGTTCATTTCTCATTGAAGGAGCATCTCTCTCCTTTCTTTCCTCCTGTCTGGCGATGGTGGTCGTCTTCCTGGGTTTCAGGGCTCTTCATAACTCACTTCCCGACGTGGAGTTCCTGGAGCCGATTCACGTTCTAATCTTTGTCGGGCTTGGAACATTCCTTGGGCTTTGCGGGAGTTACTTGTCAGTCAGGGGAGTGTTGAAAAACATCGAGTGAGAAGGGTTTGGTTGAGACTCTTGCCGGTTTTTCTCTCATTTCTCCATTTTGTCCGTAGGATTCGGCGGTCAGAGATTGTCCGCATCGTTTTCTTGTTAGTCTTTCTCCTGGGAACCATAGCCCCTCCAATTCAAACAGGAAAGTGCTCGGAGAAAGAGATTCAAACCGAAACTAAGAAAGCAAAAAAGACAACTCCCACAAAGAAGAAACGCGCGCCGTCGAAGACCCCTTCAAAGACGACTTCGAAGGCTCCGTCAAAGAAAACTCCTTCCAAGACTGGTTCAAAGACTCCGGCGAAGACTCCTTCGAAAACCGCTTCAAAAGTCCCGCCGAAGAAAACCCCCCAGCAGGAACCGGTTTCGGAAGGCGATGTCGAGAAGCAAAAGGGAGAACTGGAGGCATTGAGGAGGGAACTCTCGAAAACGAGAAAAGAAGCGGCGGAGCTCGCTGGAAAACAGAGGACTGCCGAGAAGAGTCTGAAGATTGTGGAGACAGAGCTCTCCCTTACCGAACGGCTCATACAGAAACTCTCCCGGCGAGAAGAAATGTTGAACGCTCAACTCGAGAAAACTCGCGAAGAAATCTCGGTCGCCCTGGTCGAGATGGAGAACCGGAGGACAATTCTCGCATGGAGAGTGCGTGGGATCTACAAGTATGGTGAAGGCAAGGAGCTTGAGATGCTTGTTTCCTCGCGTTCCCTGGCCGAGCTTTTCAAGAAATACCATTACCTGATGTCTGTTGCCCAGCAGGACAGGGTGCTCCTGTTTCAGCTAAAATCAAAAAAGGAAGAGATCGAAAGGAAAGAGCGAAAACTCGACGCTGCGCACAGAGAGATTGTTGCCCTTCAAGCCGAAAAAGAAAGGGAGAAGAAAAACCTCGAGACTTTAAGAGGCCAGAGAAAGCAAGCGCTTGCCGACATAAAGGCAAAACGCAAGGAAAGCGAAAAGCAGATTGCGAAACTCGAGAATGCCCAGAAGAAACTGCAAGCACTCATAGCGGAACTTGAGAGAAAGAGACGGGAAGAAATTGCAAAGAAACTTCCTCCAA
Organism: Candidatus Eisenbacteria bacterium; assembly: GCA_030017955.1. NCBI lineage: Bacteria > Candidatus Eiseniibacteriota > Candidatus Eiseniibacteriota bacterium. The sequence continues at coordinate 7,898 of JASEGR010000069.1, read as the reverse complement.
AGAAGGAATGGGTCGCAAGTTCTGTTTTCGCCCAGAACAAAGGCTCACTCCAATGGCCAACGGAAGGAGAGGTCATATCAAGGTTTGGCCGGAGCCGACACGAAAGGTTTGGAACCGAAACTTTCAACAATGGAATAGATATCAAGGCTGCGCGTGGCGCGCCAATAAAGTCGGTCGGAAAGGGCCGGGTCGAATACGTGGATTGGCTCTCAGGTTATGGAAAATGCGTGATCATAAATCACGGAGGCGGCTACTATACATTTTATGCTCACGGATCGGAGATTACGGTACGCCCGGGTGATGAGGTACAAGCAGGTCAACTCATTGGAAAGGTTGGCGATACAGATTCCCTGTCAGGGGATTGTCTCCACTTTGAGATCAGACGCGGAAAAGACTCGCTCGACCCGCAGGGCTGGTTGAGATAGTTGGATGGCCGTTAAGGGGTCAGGTGCGTACCTATCGGTAGGATTCTGGACATCGAATTCTCTAGACTTCTACGTTTCTATCTGGAGAGGTTGGGCAGACCGTGTTCTCCGCACGAATGCTCTGAATTCTTGAGTTGATTCTCAGACGCATTTCCTGGTCGGTAAGAAGTGAGAAAGAAATTTCTCTATCATTCAGGACAAGATACCGGACAAGCGATCGTCAAAGGGAAAAGATTGCCCACTTTAGCCAAAGTGGGAAATGGGGGGTTGCACAGACAACGCGAGTCAGTGTTACAGACAGTAAAACGGCACACGTTGCTGGAAAGTGTGCCGTTCAAACCTAGATTAATCAGAAAGAGGCTCTACATTGGGTGGCTCTCCTAGCTCACTTGAACATAGCCTTGATCTTGCCCCAGCTCTCATTATTCGTTGCAGTAGGTAAAACCCCGAGCTCAACAGAATCAAGTTTGATATACACAGTCTCCCAGCCAGAGTATCTTCTGGCGTCAGCAACGAAATATAGATCTTTATCCGCAATCTCCGGGATATTATAGAAATCCCCGATTAGGGTCCCGTTGTACCACAAAGAGAAGTAGGAGCGTATTTTTAGAATCTCCCATTCTCCATCCGCTGCCCAATACTGTGATGGAATATTGTAAAGAAAAGTGTGGCTAGGAAAATGAGTAGGATCTGGACTGTAAACTTTTGCTATCACCAATCCTTGACCATCGCTAGCATAAATCCCAAAACCGTAGTGTTCAACTGGCGGTTCAGTCACGTATGCTCTATAACCCCAATGCGCCCATGGATGGTTATACAGATAGAATTCAAAGCCGGTCGGTACAGAACCGCCAAAAAAGTAATTATAGATAAACCCTGATTGGCCGGCTTTGGTTACTTTTATACAAATCCCATCATCCGACGAATTAATAGGATAAGCCGTCGCAATACCACCAGCGTCCCACCAATCCGATCCACCACTGAGGCCTGTCTCAACATAACCATTTGCAACATTTGCAAATACCTCACCTGAGGTAGCCCCCTTCAGGGCAAGCTGCCAGCGGGAAGAAAGCGTTGCGCCATCAAAATTGTCAATCCAACTCTCTGCACCTGCATATCCCGCTAAGCAAAGCACCAAAATCCCGAATATGAATACGAATATTTTCTTCATGACAGTCACCCCCTGGATGGGGTTTCTACAACCAACAAAGAATCCTTGCAATCGTCCACGCAACCGACGCACAACGATACTAAGAAACCATTTTTCCTGGACCACCCCCTTTCAAGAAAATAAGCCCGGCTGAGGTTTTACGTGCATCCAGCCTCGGCACAAACTTCACCTCGCCAAAATTCAAACATAACACCTTCTGCTAAAGTCGGGCGAATCCTATGCTAGTGTAGTATTTAATTCAGATACGTACTTGTCAAGTGTTTTCTTGCGGTAGGTTCGCATAACTTTATCACCTCACTCTCTGCAAATGCATCCTCAATATCTAAACCTATTACGGAATGATTGTCAAATAAACTTTGGATTGACGCCAGGCTGGGATAGGGTGGGGAAAAAGGAACAAAGGGGCGAGTCTTTCGACTCGCCCCGCGAGGTCTATTCCTCGACAGATATTTCCTCGAGGACAACCTCCTGCTTCGGCTGCAGCTTCCCGTTCTTCAGCGCTGACCGATAACCAGTGGCCTTCCGCGTTTCTCCGCGTCCGACCTTGATCCCTCTTCCAAAGGACCGTCTGGTCTCCCGGACAACCAGAGCAACCATCTCTGTGATGAATTGCCGAGAGTCTGAACCGGTGACTTCAAGGAGTTGAGCCACCGCAGTCCAGATTTTCGCTTCATAGGAGTTCATAAGAACCTCCATTTGCCGTCATTGTTAAGGCTGCGCCCGGGACGGCTCACCGTCCGCTGCCAAGAACCCCGTAAGTCATAGGGGACGGAGCAGTCGAGCTTGCGAGACCAAGCGGGTGAGTGCTGTGGGAAAGTCTGTTTCAAAAACAAAAGCCCTGATTGTATTCAGGGCTGGCTTTTCCATCAGTGCCACTTGCGCTGTCGGTCAAGGTGGAGCTCCGCAAGGAAGGCACCTTGGAGGGATGATGGGTTCCCTATGATAAAATTCAGAGACCAGCGGACGGGAACGACCTAGCTATGAACTCCGTTGGGTGGGAAGCATAAAGAAACAAACAGGGGGGTGATATCCTGCTTTTAGATAACTCCTCTTTCCTTGAGTGAGGTGCACGATGTGGCAGAGATGATAATGTGGTCAAGAAGCTCAATGCCGACCAGCTCGGAGACTTCTTTCAATCGGTTGGTGATAGCAATGTCCTCTGTGCTTGGCTCTGGGTCGCCGCTTGGGTGATTGTGAACGAGAATTATGCTCAACGCGGATGCTTCTATGGCGGGCTTAAACGCCTCGCGCGGGTGAACGATGGGTGCGTTGAGAGTTCCTAGACTTACCACGTCGGTACGGATCAGCTGATTGCGGACGTTGAGAAGTATGGTTCGGAAATTCTCCTTCTTGAGATTGCCCATCTGCGGCTGGAGAAACTTCACAACACTCTCTGGAGTGTCAAAAGTCCGTTGGTAATTATCCTGCGTTGACTGACTGACTCTTCTTGCCAATTCAAAGCATGCTTGGAGCCACTCCGGCAGCTCCGGCTAATTCTGGGGACCTCTGTAAGCTCCTCTAGGCTAGCTTGGGCAAGTTCTCCGAGCATCTTAAACCTTTGAACCAAGTTTCTTGCAGTGCCTCGGCATCTAAGAAGGTGGGCTAGAAGCTCTTCAGAGCTTAGCGTCTCGCTTCCAGCCTCGCAGCAACTGTCCGTCGGCGTGCCTCTAGTTGACTTTGGAGTGAGGCGACCTGAGAATGATCCGAATGAGGGACTGTGTTTGGATACTTTCTGAGCTTGCAGTCTTCCCCCTGTGACTCTGATTCGGTCTAGAAAACCCGGAGCGAAGACAGTCGCAGCTATTTTGCTGCTCCTCTTGTCCTTTATCGGCGCAGACCAGCTTTTCGCTGGAACCATTCACGGGTTCGTGCGTGACAAGGCGAGCAGAGAGCCGATTATCATGGGCAATGTGTTGGTCAAGAACTCCACCATCGGCACCAACACAAATACGAACGGGTATTACGTCTTGCCTTCGCTAAAACCCGGGACATACGAAATTCAGTTCAGTTATGTCGGCTACAGACCGGTCGTTGCCACCCGCACGCTGGGAGCCGGGGATGAAATTGAACTCGATGCGCTCCTTGAAGTTGAGCCTGTCCTGGTCAAGGAAACAGTTGTCACTGCGGAAAGACACAAGCGTGAATTGGACATCAAGCCGAGCGAAATCTCGATACAGATGCCCCAGCTCCGCAGTATTCCACAGATAGCCGAGCCGGATCTGTTCAGATCGGTTCAGATGCTCCCGGGGGTCGCCACGCTATCGGACTTTTCCGCCGGGCTCTACATCCGCGGCGGGAGCGCAGACCAGAACCTGATCCTCCTGGATCACATCGATGTGTACAATCCAAACCACATGTTCGGGTTTTTCAGCACATTCAATACGGACGCGATCAAATCGGTGGAGCTTCTGAAAGGCGGTTTCCCGGCAATGTACGGCGGCAGACTTTCATCAGTGCTGAATGTTTACAACAAAGAAGGAGACCGCGAGAAGTGCCACGGCGTGACGAGGCTGAGTCTCCTGAGTGCCAGCTCGACTCTCGAAGGTCCGTGGAAAAAGGGTTCATGGATGGTCTCGGGGCGCCGTACATATCTGGACCTGGCTGCGAAGATGGTGAAAGTTGATCTGCCATACTACTTCTACGATGCACATGCCAAGCTGAACTACGACATAGACAGACACAATCAGGCCAGCGTCAGCTTCTATCTGGGGAATGACCGCCTAGACCTGTCAGGCGAAGGGGGCACGAACATTGCGTTGAATTGGGGAAACAGGACCTTCAGCACCAGGTGGATGCATCTGTTTTCCAGCAAGCTGTTTTCCAATTTCGTCTTTGCGGGGACCCGTTTCGATAGCGACACCGAGGTGAATTTCGACAACATTTCTTTCGGTCTCATGAACAGGATAACCGACCTGGCAATAAAGGGAATGCTGACTTACTCGCCTTCTACCGATCACTCGATGGACTTCGGCTTCGAAAACAAGATGCTCGACTTCAAACTGAATTATCACATCGTGGACACGGACTATCGCAGCTCTTTTTCCGGCGACTACTCCGCGGTCTATCTCCAGGACAACTATCGCGTGAGCACGTTCAATATCCTGCAGACCGGTCTTCGGTTTGACCACTACACCGATGGCAGCTATTCCCGCCTGATGCCGAGAGTTTCGCTCAAGCATCTGTTGACCGACAGAACAAGCGTGACGGCGAGCTACGGCCGGTATTCTCAATTCCTGAATCAGGTTGACGCAGAGGGTATGAGCTTTGCCGAGATGTGGTTCCCGGTTGACAGGACATTTAAGCCGGGAGCGGCAGATCATTATATATTGGGCTACTCCTTTGACAACGCGAGGACTTTTTCTTTCAGTCTTGAAGGATACTACAAGAAGTATCTGAACATTGCTGAATTCAGACAATTCCGGGGCGCTGACGAGAACCTCAGTGACCAGACTGCTGCGCAGAATTTCTACAGCGGCAAAGGTGAAGCATATGGCGCCGATGCTCTTGTTCGCAACAATATCTGGGGACTTGAGGGATGGGTGGGCTACTCACTGAGCAGGACCAAGAAGCAGATCAATGGTTATAACTTCGACAAGGAATACTATCCCACCTACGACAGGCGTCATACCGTGACTACGATTCAAGATTACCGGATCAACAAAAAGTACCGGGTCAATCTCGCTTTCAAGTACGGCTCCGGTCAGCCTTACACCGAAGCGACGGCCAGGTACGCGGTCATGAACCCAAACGGGACCACCCACAACCTGCCTCTTGATGGCGAAAAGAATTTCTACCGGCTTCCAGCCTATCACCGGCTGGATATCGGCATATTCTATGAGACCAAGAAGTTCCTGTTCAACACGGAAGTCTACTTCCAGGTTGTCAACGTCTACAATCACAGAAATGTTTGGTTCCGGCGCTACAAGACTTCGGGCGACACTGCCACCGTGGAGGACTACTCGATGATTCCGTTACTGCCCACTGCCGGCGTTTCGTTCAGATTCTAGGAGAAGGAAAGATATGAGAGTTGCAATCAAACTGATGCTTGTTGTGTTTGCGCTGGCGCTTCTCCTGCCTGGTTGTGAGAAGAATCCGGGCGCTCCGGATTATCAGAAGGAGATTACTGTTTTCGGTTACCTCTGGGGAAATGACACGTTGAATGCGGAGCGCGCGATTATGATTGCATATACGCAGCCGGTACTGGCACGTTACACCCTGGAGAATGCGGCAATTCGCGGGGCATCGGTCACACTCACCGAGACAAGCACCGGGCGTGTTTATACGTTGAACGAATCTCCTCAACGGCCGGGCTTCTATTTCAATGACAGTCTGGTTGTTCAGCCCAAGACGACCTACAACCTTGAGGTGAAGGCCGATGGAAAAGTGGTGAGAGCTTCTACCACTGTTCCTCCGGTTCTAAAACTTACCACCGTTTTGAATCCGGATTCTGTCAATTCCGTCTATCAGAAGAACTTGTCGAGAGAAAAGCCCATCCTTCTGGAAGGGGAATCTCCGGATCAAATCGTTCTGGTTGACATGTACTGCAATGAGTCTTACCGGGACGCCGAGTACACGGAGTCTTTCGGCGGCAGCAGGCATCCGAGGAACGAAGAAGAGTATGACGGCGGTGTGAATGGCGAGCCACGGCACATCCGGGCCATGGCCAAACTTGGCGAGTTTGTTTCCGACGAATATCCCGGGCAATATGTTGTAAACTGGTATTCCTCGATGATTGTTTTCTACGGCTCGAACACTATGCAGGTGCTGGCCATAGATGATAACTATCACAAGTTTCTCTATACAGAGCACCCAGTGTACAGCGGCGGCGTCAAAGGCGGCTTGGGGGTTTTCGGTTCAGTCTGCGGGAAAACGTACCAACTGATGGTCCTGAAACCATAACGGGCGGGTGGTCAGGCAGAGAAGATCTCCGAACAATCTCATCCCAGATGCGCCGAGGCCGTGTTCTTCGTGTCTCCGAAAGTGACTCTCACGCAGGATTCGGGTATAATGCAATCATATGGGACTGAATAAGATCTTGAATCAAAAGAGGGCTAAGCAGCACCTTCTGATGGCGCTCAAGAGCGGAAGGCTTCCGAACGCCTTTCTCTTTTCAGGACCAAGAGGCGTTGGAAAGACGACCACGGCCCTCATTCTTGCAAGAATACTAGATTGCGAGCGGATGGAGTTCGATTCGTGCGATTCCTGCCAATCATGTGAGAGGGCACACAGGTTTCAGCACCCGGAGATAGAGTTCGTTTTTCCGATTCCATCCTGGTCCAAAGATGACACCGGGGATGAATCGAAAAGGGCAGCACTAAGGTGGAGCGTGCTCTCGAAGAAAATTGAATCGCCGCTTTCATTTGTGGCATTTGATCAGAAGACCTCGATCTCCATAAACGAGATAAGGCTTTTGTCGAGAGCCTCGTCAACCCGGATTCTTCATGGAAAGTGGAGAGTGTTCATCGTCTCTCGGGCCGAGAAGATGACCCCGGACGCACAAAACGCCTTCCTCAAGCTTCTTGAAGAGCCAAGAGAGAATACGCTCATTATCCTTGTTACCTCGAAACCTCACCTGCTTCTTCCGACCGTGCTTTCAAGGTGCCAGGAGGTAAAATTCGGCGGTCTTCCAGAGCAGCACATAAGGGATGCTTTGGTCGAGTGGCTCTCAGTTCCGGCTGAGAAGGCGCAAATAATCGCATCACTCTCACAAGGAAGTCTCGGCAGGGCGCTGGAGCTTACCGAAGAGGCGGCTTTTGAGGAAAGAAGGGCCGCGGTCGAGTTTCTGACCCGCTCATTGTCAAACGAGATTGCCCCGCTTGTCGGCGACATGGAAAGAATTTCGTATGAGAGGGACTATTCTTTCGTTGAGCGTCTGGTCGAGAACCTCCTTCTCTTTCACATGGACGTTTTATCATTTCAGAACGGCGGGGAAAAAGACTTCTTTGCAAACAAGGACATGATAGACTTGATAAAAGCAGAATCAGAGAGGACCTCGTTCAAGGAAACTCGCAGGAGGGTTGCGATATTTCTCAAGGCCCTTGAGGCAGTCGACAGGAATGTCGATCCCGGCCTCATCCTGCACGAGGTCTCATATCAATTGGGGACACATCACTAAATTAAAATGGCCGAACTATGCGCAAGGACGGGCAATTTTTGGCGGTGAGGCGAGAGGAATGACGTGAGCGCTTTCCAACGGAGAAGCTGGCTGTAATGTGCCATAATGGGGCTGTTTTGGGCATAGGAATTAAGTGATGTGAGACGATAACCGTGTTTGCATGGGGTCCTTGCTGATAAGATCAGGG
>JASEGR010000068.1 GCA_030017955.1 Candidatus Eisenbacteria bacterium | reverse complement strand
CCGAAAAGGAGGATTGAATGAAAGGCTACAAGGGTTTTGACGGGAATTTCCGCTGCCAAGACTTCCAATTTGAAGTCGGCAAAACCTACGAGTACAGTGGAAATATAGAATTGTGTGAGTCAGGTTTCCATTTCTGCGAGTCCCCTTTGGCCGTCTTCTCCTACTATTTTCTCGACGCCAGATTCGCTGAAATCGAGGCGGAGGACGTGTCTGAAAAACGGGATATGGACGGAAAACGGGTGTGTAAGAAAATCACAATCATTCGAGAATTGACTCTGGCGGAACTTATCCACGCTGACGTGAAATGGACACAAACCCATTCCGGCGTGGCAGGGACGAAAGGACAATCCAGCGTGGCAGGGGATCGCGGAATAGCCAGTGTGGCAGGGACGGAAGGAATAGCCGGCGTGGCTGGAGATTGCGGAAAATCCAGCGTGGCGGGGGATTGCGGAAAATCCAGCGTGGTAGGGGATTACGGACAATCCAGCGTGGTAGGACATTACGGAAAATCCAGCGTGGTAGGGATGGAAGGACAATCCAGCGTGGCAGGGGATCGCGGACAATCCGGCGTGGCGGGGGATTGCGGAAAATCCAGCGTGGTAGGGATGGAAGGACAATCCAGCGTGGCAGGGAATTACGGAATCGCCTCCGTTATTGGAGAGGACGGCATGGCGAAGGCCGGCCCGAATGGACTCCTGATCCTAACTTGGTGGGACCAGGTGAGAAAACGCTACCACGTGGTGACCGGCGAAGTCGGCGTGGAGGGGATAGAGGCCGACACCTGGTACTGTGTGCAGGACAACAAACTTTCGAAGGTGAAATAACTTGTTCACCGAAAGGAAGGAACAACAATGAAAACAACCACACTTCAAAAGATATACATGTTCGTGCTCGGAGTCTCTGTAGGTACTCTGTGCCTATACAATGTTCTCCATTTTAGGGGACGACTTCGATCCCGCTTGGAGAACGACGCCCAAAAACAATGCAAGATTAGTTGCGCGATGGATTGCATGACCACGTTTCTCTGCCCCTCGATAGCCCCGGAAAAACCTCTGTAACATGCCACTCCGAAACGAAATCCTATCCCTAATCCAACAGACCGGCCTGAGCAAGTGGCGCGTGGCTAAAGAGGTCGACCTCGACAAGGGGAACTTCTACCGCTACCTCAATGGCAACCCACACGGCCTCGGCGTGGACAAGATCGACAAGCTCCGGGACTGGCTCCTAGCCAAGGTGCGAAAATCTTGAGACATCCCGACTGCCCTACGTGCTCATGTCCGAAACCATTGCAACCATCCCTCTGGGACTGGCTCGCAGGAATGGGGTTCTGGACATCCGTGGACTTTCAGCGGTTTATGCACCTGAGAGTGATCGCAAATAAGTGCAAAGTCGCTAACATCCTCTCGTACCTCCCGGAAATCGACGATCCAGTGTTGGCCCGGCGGCGCTACCGAACGTTGTTGGAAGGGAAAGCCTAACCTATGCTCCGAAAATTCCTCCTCGCCTTGGCCGTCGTCCTTTTCGTCTTTCTGGCCGGCGTCCCCATCATGTGGAATACGTTCGTCGGAGTCTTGGGCCGGGGTAGAGTCTGTCCCGCACCGCTCGACGCATGTCCAAGCGTTGAAGATGTTTCAACAGAAGACCCTCCGACGAGTCCCACAAAAAGTTGGCCATCCGAAGATCGAACGGGGTCGGAGCCTGAAGTCTTCGAGCTGTTTGAAGAGCTTGGAGAATCAGACGCTTATGATGATCCTGACGAAGATAGTGAAGCTCGACGAAGGGATGGACTTGACGCTGAGGGAGCGGACGACGACGAGGACGAACCGTGATGCCTTCCGGCCAAGGGGCTTTCGGTGGGATCGCATTTTTCACGTAGTCGGCATTTACCCGGTTGAGCCAAATTCCCCAATGTTTCACCCGGCTGAAACCGACCATGTAGAACTGGTCTAGGAATCTCCGCCCGAAATCGGTCGCCATAGCGTACCGCTGCACCCACTCCCACGTGGCGAAAACGAGCGCCTCCTCAGAATCGTAGTCGCGCATAAATCCAGCCGCCCATTGTTCATTGAGACCCCTCCCGCTCACCGCCTCCGCATGGTAGGCGTTAATCCCCAGCGATCTGACACACTCGAGGATCGGCGTCGCGACTCCGCGCGTAAACAAGAGCATCATCCGGCCCCTCATAGCCATGTAAAGAGCTACCCACAAAACGGGCGTTTTGCGGGGATACCATGCGTACATCACCTCGTAAACGCGCCTGACGTACGTCGGCCAGAAGTAGAAGAAAAAGCTTTTTCGAGGACCGGCCCTCTCGTAGTCCGCCTCGGTCAGCTCCTCCGTTATGTGGACGGGAACGGCTGACCGTCCTTCACGATCCCAGCGCCGACCGTCGGCGTTCCGTAAATACCTATGGAGCCAATGACCAAGGGTTCCCCCAAAATCTGATTGTCCGGAAACGCGAGAGCCTTGATCAACAGTGTAACGATTTGCGTAACGATCACGTAATTCGCATTGAGCGTGTACGTACCGCCTTGCACCTGGGGTAGTACGAGGCGGATCATCTTGCCGCCGACCTTCTCGTCGCCAAGAACAAAGACTTCTATTCCCATGGTCGGCTCCGGTAGCGTAGGACCTGGTCCATCCATCAGCGCACGTCGTCTTCGTAATTGTTGATCATGCGGCCAATCTCTTCAGCCTGCTCGGTAGTCAGATTCATTCCGAATGGAAGATACACCGTTCCCTGGTAGGCTCCCCATGAACGGCCGTACGATGGCATCCTGGTGATGCCAGGCCGATTTTCCGTCCACGGGTTACGATGCAAAGGAACAAAGGTGCGCCGACACTCAACGCCTTTCTTCTCCATCCAAGCGATCAGTCGGTCCGGATCCAACGTCTTGTAGATGAACCTGTTGGGCATCCGCTTGATCCCGGCATTCCAGACTTGGTTTGTTTCGAGCTTCACGTATTTGAGGTAGGCCGCTTCAACGGCGGTCCGGTTCGCACGGATCTCCTCCAGCCGCCCGAGTTGGCCGTAGAGGAGTGCACACTGCATGTCAGTCATGCGAAGTGTGAGGCCATGATAGGGATGCAAGTAACCGCCGCGCTTGTGCCTACCCACATTCTTAAAGACGCGCAGACGATCAGCAAACTCGGGATCGTTTGTAAACACCGCCCCTCCCTCACCCGAGGTGCATAACTTGTCAGCGTAGAAACTCAACGCAGCAGCTTTCGCCGTCCCACCGGCATGAACACTATCCTCATCGTATACCCCGAGAGCTTGACAAGCGTCGTCGATCCGCTCACCGGGTTTCACGCCATTGGGAATTTTCATTATCGAGCCGTACAGGTGCACCGGAACGGTCAACTCGCCCGATACCTCCATCGAGTTCATGTCGGAGTCCACGAGCCTGCACAACCAACCAGCTTCCAAGGCTGCGGCCAAGGTCGCGCAAAACGTGTGGTCGGGGATGCACGCAACGCTGGGTCCACGGTTTACGACGTCATGCGGGTCCACACTTCGTGCCGTCATGTTCGCATGAGTCCTGAACGCAGCCCAGAGCGCAATCGTGCCGGATGGAAAGAGAATGACATGCCTGGACCCCGTAATCTTCATAAGACGGTCCTCGACCCTCTCCGCCCACGGTCCCTCAGTCACCCATCCCGATGATAGTGCCACTTCTACGTTCGCCTTGTCCTCGTCGCTGAACGCCCGGTCGAACAGTTTGATCTTCACCGTAGCCCCTCAAATCTCTTCGCCTGACGCTTCCGTATGCCCTCAAGTTCTGCGTGACAATCGTCACAAAGTGTCACGTATGCCTCAAGCTCCAAGAGCAATTCCCGCACGGCTGAACGAATCTTCTTCATCCTTTGATGGATGTGCCGCGCGCGGTTGAAGTCCGTCAAGATGTCATTTTTGTTGCTCAAGAGCCAACCTCGACTTTCTTAACTCGTCTCGCTCTATGCGGACACTGGGGGGCGCATGGATCAGCACCTTTACACCGGCCCCAAATACGGGGTTTCCTCTTTTGTTCTTCACACTCACAATCTGAACGGTGATGTCGTCCCCGATCCAGATCGGGCTGTCAGAGTTTCGTTCCAGGACCAACCCCATCACGGCCTCCTCGTCACCACATAGAAACGCGTCGGACCCCAGTCCTCAACGCGCACGTAGGTCTTCGCCGGCATGCAGTCGAATAAGCGACGCATCGTCCACAGCACAATCTTATGGGTCGTCTTGAACTCCAGATGCGGCTTCCGATCCTTCGTAATCGTCACATGGTAGTTCAGTTTGGCTTTCTCGCCGTCCCGCTCAGGCGCCATATCACAAGAAAACCTGTAACGCCCCTGAGTTCCGCACTTCGAGAGTCTCTTCATCCCATTTCGCAACACGTCCTCGGCATCCAGGGCGTCGAAAAGAAGCATGCCGTCGTTGGTCAGAGCACCAACAGCATCGGTCATCCACGCCCCGAGATCCTCCACGTAGTTGACAACATTGAACGACGCTACGATGAGATCCGCGTTGCCCTCAAATGGGAATGTTCCATGCTCCCACCGCATCGACGGATATTTATTGTGGGCCATGTCGAGCATTCCCTTCGATGGATCGCAGCCCATAAGCACCCAGTCCGCAGGCAATCGATGGCGTAGAAAATAGGTGAGCGTGCCCGTCCCACAACCCACCTCGACAACAACCCGCTTGTTTGTCCCCCACCGCCTTCGAGCCAAGTCATTGATCTTATTTGCTATTACGCTATACGGATGATCGTAATGCACCATGTCATACCATTTGGCATAGTTGTCGGACCAAGGGGCTAGGACGACCGGAGCCGCAGAAATCGATTCTAGGGGCATTGGCAGCGGTTCTTGGGGCATGATTTTATCCTCCTCGTCTTGAATCGCCTGTTTTTTACGGCCCACAAGTGCCGGTAGTTGTCGGTCCCTTGAAGAAAGTCAAAAACAACAGCCATGGCAAGGCCGTATGGTGTCATCTCCATCTTCTCGCGTTCCAAGAAGATCAGGAGTTGCCCCATGGTGCGCGGGACTGGAATGCCGGTCACGGGTTCCTCGCCTCCACGTTCAGGGCCATGAGAGAGCCAGTCTTGAATTCCATATGCGGAATGTAGGCCCGCGAGAAATCATCAAACGTGTCATGCGGAGGCGTCTCCTGCCACTCCCAGCGCCGTATATCCACAAAGCCCACATCTCTGAGCAACCCGTGAAGTTTTTTCAGGTCGAACAGATTGTGATGAATGTCATAGGCGTTTTTTTCTCCGCCCATGAGAATGCCGAGAATTTCGTCTACGCTTCGCTCTGGGTGGCGCAGATACCACCGCGCACAGGCGTAGAAGTCCGGCACGCTGAGACGCAGCTTCCCACCAGAGCGTAAGGCCCTTTTCCATGAGAGCAATGACGGTTTCAATTTTGATCGCTCCAGGTGCTCGAGAACCATGCAGGCATAAATGCCATCGAGGCTTGTATTCCTGAAGCAGGCCAAGGGGGCGCAGTCGGCCACCACGCGCGCCGCGCCCGCCTCCAGCCTGATGTCGACGCCGATCATGTCTCCGATGACTCTGCTTCCGCATCCGAGATGTAGCCATGTCATAGCCGGATAAAAGCGTAGTCACTCGCCCTAGCGAGTCCATCCATGACGGTGTGGCAGATGCGCCGATAGGACTCCAAGCGTAGGACTAAGGCCCGGACATGCTCATATTTGGGCTCGATTTCCTGTCCATGCATGCCAATACTTAGGGCTTCGAGATAGTAGGCTTGACTCGCGCAACGCCAACACAGGAGTTGTCCACGATACTCCTGCCGATCCATCGTCCTGTAGGAGTCCTGACAGACTGGACACATCACAGGAGACGCGACAGGCATGCTCCCGACGTGCTTCTCGCACTCCTCCATGAACCGGCGGTCCTTCTCAGGGTCGGTCACTTCGACGCTCATTTTCGTCATCGATTGCGCGCATTTTGTTTGCCCACCCGCCCCGAGGTCTCTCGTGAAATGCACACAAGAGTTGCCGGAGAGAAACATTGCCCGATCCCCGTTCAGTGAACAGGAATTCCCTGCGGAATTCTGGATTATACCATTTCTGTGCACGACACCTGACAGCTAGTTGGAGCCGTATTCGTCTGCTAAAATCCTTGCGTATTACAATCAAACAGAAGGGGTGAGGAAAATGTCCGAACGAAAGCCCTGCCATCCACGCGGTTCCCGGATGGGCCATGGTGCCGAGCTTGAGTCCGATGGCCCGTACATAGTCGTCGGCCCAATGCAAGCCAATCACGCCGCCAGCCTCACGTTGTAGTAGTCCTCAACCGCCTTGATCGTGGGAGCCATCTGGTCACGCCTCTCCGTGGTCATGGTCTCCACCCAAGATCGTCGTATTCTGAACATCCATTCCCTGAGCTGGGTGTCGCTGAATGGTGCCAATCGAAATGAGGCGGAAGAGTTGTATATCGGGCAATCGGTGTCGAACCAGAGATCATTAGTGGCTCCGTAGGAAACTTTGGCCTCACCCCATGCAGGAGTTCCCGGCCTAATCTCCATCCGTACAGGAGACACATACTGCGGACCCACAGCCGAAACCAGATCAACCGTATTCGCAATCGAAGCGTCGGTTTCACCGAAGTACCCGACAATGAAATAAAGACTGAAAGGGATTCCGCCGTCGGTGAGTTTTCGCAAATTGGCCACAATATCCCGTTGTCTGATTTTGAGTCCCTTTCCGATTTTCTCAGTGCGAACATACTCATCCCCGCTTTCAATTCCGAGCCCGAGCGATGCGCACCCGGATTCTTTCAGGTTTCGGATCACCTCGTCGTTGATCTTGTCCACCCGCGTCTGACACTCGTAGCCGATATGCAGCTTGCGCCGCTTCACGGCATCCGCAAACTCCGCGATGCGCCGGTTGTTCAAGGCGAAGGTGTCGTCGTCGATGCGAAAATAGTTCACCCCGTACTCCCGATGGTAATACTCCATCTCCATCGCGATGTGTTCGCCGCTCCTCATGTAGACCTTGTTGCCGTAGAAAAAAGCGGTAGAGCAGAACCCACACGTATAGGGACAGCCTCTTGCTCCACTCAGATTGATAGAGCGCAGTTGCCCTGCCGGCAGGTTCTGCCATGTATACCAACCGTCCCGGTAACCGTCGATTAGCGGAAGGTACGATTGAAAATCGTCGAGAAGCCAGTTCATCGGCATCGGCATCTCTGAGAATTTCACGGGGCGAGACTTCCATGTCTCGTCTCCCGTGACGTACGCTAGGAGTTGATGCTCGCCTTGCCCTACGACCACCTCGTCCACGCAGTCCATCGCTTTATACCTCTCCGGGAAACAACTCGCGTGCTCACCGCCGATGATGATCTTGGCATCTGGAATGATCTCTCGTACCATCTGACACGCCTTGAGCGATTGCCGCCGCATGTCGGTCCAGTTGAAGGCAACCCCGACCGTCTCGATGTCCTCCTCATCGGCTACCCATTGGAGTCGTCTCCTGAATTCCGGCCAACAATCTCCGGCTTCAAGTCCATCGGGCTTTTCACAGCCGAAGCCGTAGCCGAGGTGCCGATCAACCTTGTCCCCGCACCACTCATTGTCCCGGTCCACGAGGTTCGAGAGATCCAGGATGCGGGATTGTATGCCGTGCCGAAAGAGAAAGGACGCGAGCGCGACTAGGTTCGTTGGGATCACCTTCGACGGGTTCGGGCGGTACCAACTCGATGGAGGGTTGAGGAGAAGGACTCTACTTCTCATCACGAATCTCCCTGTACTGTTTCCTAAGTTCTGCGTACCTCTTCTCGACTCGCTGCCATCTACGCTCCGCTCTCAGATATTCGTTCCACGCGACCTTAGTCTCATATCTGAGTCGATGTACCCTATACCTGACATATTTGAGGCGATCCGATTTCGACGGGAGGTCGGCGAGAAGGACGCGGGATCTCATCGCTTATCAGACGGACGATGCCCGTATATATCGGGGACGAGTTCTTTTCAGCATAGAAAGATAAATTAGGTTCATTTCGGCGTTTCCGAGCCAGCCACCCATGCCGTTCCGTTTGAGGCGTTTGAGAATCTTTATCTCGTCGGCGGAAAGAAATGCAGAGTGTCCCAACAGCCATCTCAGCCTTCGCCATCGCCCAATCTCTTTTTCGATTCTGCTTTTGCGCCTGCCTCTCTTCGCCGACGTTCTCGGTTGTTTGTACAATGAGAACTTTTTCGAACCGCAATGGCAAGCGGAAATCGGTCCTACTTCCCCCCTGGCAGAGATGCTGTGACAGACTGTGCACTGAATTTCCTGCCTAAACAACTTCATTCCACAAAATAATTCGCCAGTTTCAAATCGTCTTCTGTTTGCACATCCAATCCCTCGATCTTACCGATCTCATACCAAAGTTCCTTGAGACCGAAACCGTGAATGTCGTTCCGACCGTGGTGCTGGATACGAATACCCGTGATCCGGTAAAGCGGCGGGTACTTCTGACGATCAAGGCCGGATTGCAGCCACACGGGGAAGATGTAGCCGGTCTGCGGGTTGATCGTAACAAGTCCGGGATCGACCGGGACGATGGCCGTGATCGCTGCCGCGCTCTCGTGCTCCATAAGCTTCGTGAACATGGCCGTGAGCGTGGCCTTCGTGATGAGAGCATAGTTGCAGTTGAGGGTAACAACGACATCAGGTTTCCCGATGTCCGACTCGATGTGCTGGTCCATGATCCTGCCCCAGTTGTTCGGGTCGTTGAATCCCCCGTTGTAAAACACCTCATCCAGGTCACGATGAATGACCTCGGCGCCGACGGACTTGGCGGCCTCCGCGATGGCGTAGTCCTCCGTCCAAACGTATGTTTTGTTGATCCAACCACACTTGACCGTTTCGGCAACCACGCGGGCAATGATCGGAATTTCCCCGACAAGGGCCATGTTCTTTCCCGGGAGTCCGACATTGAACCCTCTCCCCATGATGCGGCAGATGACGTTCATGGAATTGTCCGTAGCGTGCTGACCAGCATGGCTTTATCCGTTGCCTCCATTTGCTCCCTACGCAGCGTCCGCTGCATCTCCATGTACATTGCGATCAGCGCCTTGGCGAGCGACACGATCTCATCCTCGTTGATACTCAATGTGGTCTCGTCTCCGTGGCCACATTCATTTGTGTAGAATTCAATCTTCACGTTCCGCGAGAAGCCAGACACCGGACATAATGACTGCAGCGCAAATGAAAAAGCCGAAGACCGAACAGATCATGAGCGTAGGTCTTTCACAAATGCCCTCAACGTCTGCGCCCGTTGTGTAAACGTGTGAGACGACATGACCCGCCGGTAAGCCCGCTCGACCATCCTTAGGCGTGAACGAGGATGTGAAAGGTAGTACTCAATCTTCTCCGCAAAGTCCTCCGCTGACTGGGCAACGACAACGTCCCCCGGATCGAAGAATTCACCGATCCTCGGATGGTTGTCTACAATCTGGAAGGCCCCACATGCCGGGATCTGAAACAATCTTTGGTTGACGGCCATTCCACGGATCTTCCAACATGCGTCGATGTGGAGATTGGGACAGACTTTGGTCTGCGCGTAGATCTTTCGCTCGTTCTTGGGCTCTATGTCGGCCACGTTGAATCCCTTGTCCTCCCATCCTTTGCCACAGACAACGTGAGGATGCAAACGTAAAGGCTTCTCCAGCCAGTGGTGCGCATGGAGCTTGTTCCATACGTTTCCACCGATGTAGCAAAGG
The DNA here is from genome assembly GCA_030017955.1 of Candidatus Eisenbacteria bacterium. NCBI lineage: Bacteria > Candidatus Eiseniibacteriota > Candidatus Eiseniibacteriota bacterium. The sequence goes on along the minus strand of JASEGR010000068.1, from coordinate 4,444 downwards.
TCATAGATTTTCTTCGTCGCTGGGGTCTGTACATAGAAATTCGTATCGGCGGCCGGATCCATGCGGAAAATCGGCAGATTGAATTTCGTTCTCCATGGCGAGAAGAACGCCTCGACGCCTTCCTCTCCATACCACGTCAACCCAAAGTGCAAGAGTTCCGCGGCCTGCCTCAAGGTCTCATCACTGTGCAGCTCCCTCTGCTCACTTGTCACCTGGAGCGCCCTTGGAAAGAACGGCGAAACCCATCCCCCGATGGTGGCGCCGGCCTTCTTGAGCTTCCTTAAGCCGTCCAGGTCGGTCGAGCGAAGAAGGCTTTTGTGCCACCGAAGTAAAACAAGATCGGGATGCAGCCACGCAAGTTCATCGCTTTTGAGCTTGCTCATCTGCGGTTTCACGAGCGTCACGTCGTTGCAACGCGACAATCCGTTGGTAAGGCCCCGGTCGAAATAATATACGCCGTTGTGGCGATCAGGCGTCGTAAGAACGAGTATTCTCATTTCGATGCGACAGCCGCGTTAATCAGAGGGGTTTCCAATTCCGGGTGTAACGGTATTCTCGTGGACATGCTGAGTTGGATTCGTAACCAGAAAATACCAAGATCAAGCACCCGCCCAAACGTCGCTGATGTGTAGCCTGCAATGAATATACGTTTGCTCGTCTTGTTGCGGAAGACAAAAAGTTGAAACATCCTAGTCAGTATGATCAGAGCCAAAACGCGCATTGCACGGCCTCGACCATGAGTTTATCGGCCACTTTCTCCATGAGTTCATTTCCCCCTTTGAGGTTGAGATCGGCCCTCCTGTGTCCGCTCTCCCGCATCGTCCAGACGTGAGAGGCGAGGGCCGTAAAGGGCGTACCCATCAGGAGTGCGGCCACAGCCTTGGGCTTCGGATGCTTCTTCGCGCTCTGGTAGATGCAGGGAAACATCGCCCACATCGCGCAGAGCAGCGCGGTTTCGTAGTCATCCTTCGGTCCTTCGCGATCACGCCATGTGCGCCAGTACATAACCGAACGTATGAACTCCTCGACGGCTTCCCGATGGTACCAAGTACCCCACAGAGCCAGTTTGTGGTGCTCGCCATGATCGAATGCCGCTTGCAGCATGAATGGGGGGATGAGATCGAGGGGCCAATAGGACAGCATTTCCTTCGTGGCGGTCAAGGCGCCGTGATGCTGAAAGTCGTAACCACCGAGAAGAGATCGCGCTTGCTCCTTCGGAAAGTCTGCCTCGTCGCCAATGTAGAGTAAATCGCGGTCGCTCGTCTCGACGCTCGACATCCTCCAAGTCGAACCGAACTCCAGCAGGTAAAACGGCTCCGGCAATGTACGTTGCATCCGCACTAAATTGAGTCCGATGCAACTTTCTCCCTTGACGGGACGTAATGGATCGTCCTTCGGCTTGGGATAAGGCTCGATCTCGCGCGTCTTCCACTCCGGATGAATCGCGTTGTAGAGCCGTTTCCGCTCGACGTTGAAATATCGCTGCCACTCTTCTTCGAGAGTCAGCTGCCTGTCCAAGTATTCGCGGATGGCTTTTTCCTCCTCCGTGGAGCGATAGACATTCTTGCGGGCGTAAAGATCCACTATGCGAGCCCCTTCTGAAATCGCTCGACCGCCACGCGATCCCAGTAAACTGTGTCGTGATTTTTCACTTGGCGATTCCCGCCGTCACCAACGAAGTACAGTGCGTGAGGAATGACAATGAGCTTTCCAATACGCGACAATCTAAGATGTAGTAGTTGGTCCTCAGAGCACTGCATGTCCTCCGGCCAGCCGCCCACTTGTAACAGAGCGGACCTTCGATACATCGCGGCAGCGTGAGGAAACCGCCAGCCATTGAGCAAGTCGGAAGTTGTGACCTCGTTCGGGAACGCATGGACGACACCGTGTTTCACTTTACCTGGCTGAGTCTCATGAACAAACCACGATGCCGCTGCCACCGCATTCGGTTGTGATTCCAGCGCGGCTCGGAGCGAACCCGATCTGCCCCAATACGATTCATCATCCGCGTCCTGACGCAAAACAAAGTCAGAGTCGCAGAGTTTGAGGCCGAGGTTGAGAGCGTGGCCTAGACCACCATTGAGTTCCGAGCGCAGCATCGTGATGGACTTGTTGCCCTCAGCCAGACGCATCACAACCTCAGCAGTCCCATCCGTCGAGCCGTCGTCGATGACAATGATCTGTGTCACGCCATCGTTGAGCAAGGATTGAATGGCCCGCTCGACGGTGCCTGCCATGTTCCTTACTGGTAGGAGGACTGGAATTCGGTCCTTGCAAACTGGTCTATCGTCAAAGACTGCTCGGTCCACCTGTACTGGTCTTTCATCGCTCACTGCTCGGTCCCTTCCATTTGGTCCATCGGTAGCTCCTGCCCGGTCGCGGAACGCTGTTCTGTCGCTTCATCCTGCTCGTGTGTGTCCCATCACTCCACTTGGATACTCGTCAGTTTTCCTGCTTTTTCTCATCGAAGAGCTGATCCCGTTGCCCTTCACGTTGTTTCCTCCTCAAGCTGCGGCAACGCGGGGGCGCTGCCGAGAGTTGGAATTTGTTTCGCGGCTTCCAATTCCTTGGCATGTCCATTCGACCGGTTCTGTAGCTCGTGCCTGCCGGCAAGGGGCTTCCGTTCGCATTTGCCGGCAAGACTGATGTACAGGTTGCGGAACTGCCATGCCAGCATGTCAAGCTCCTTCGGGGACTTGTCGCAGAGAGACACCCACCCGCCCATGGCTTCAACGCTCGCGGTAATCGCCCCGTCCTCAAACTCGACGGAACGATACGACCCCACCTGTCCGATGGCTCGGCGCACCGTCGCCCATGCCATCGCGGCGGCGTCAGCCTTCGCCCGGGGCTGTTCGATGAGGTCTCCCGGCGTTGGGACTTTTTCTTTGCGCATCGCCGCAGCGGGCGAACGGTAAAACGCCAGACACCGTTGGAGCACGCTCTTGTCGTCCTGATCCGCGAGAAGGACATCGTAGGCATCCCGCTGTTTGGGCGTCATCGTGATCCGGGAAGCACCCTCGATCAAGTCAAATAGTTTTTCCATCCCCTCCGGCGTCATGGCAGTTTACCTCCTGCCTCAACATGCGCGTGAGCGGCCTCGGCCATTGTTCGCAGCGGAGAAGGACCCTCACTTTGTTGAATCGGCTTTTCAACCTTGTTCAGCCAGTTCACAAAAAATCTGCGCGTGAACTGTCGCCCGTTGTGCGTTAAAATCCATGCCCTGGCTTTCGCCATCTCCCGATCCACGTCCAACCAGGTGTAGGTTTTTTTGAGTTCCGCAAACCAATCATCATCCGAAAGTTTCGAAAGGGGTAGCGAACGGTGAGTCTTCGAACCGTTCGCGCCATCTTCTCTGCTTCTGATCCTCTGATCCTCTGTAACCTCTGTAACCTCTGTAACCTCTGCTTCTGAGGGCGGTGTATGTGAGGTACTTTTCAGTGTACTTTTCGCTGTACGTTTCCGTGTACGACTCGGAGCTTGTCTTGTCCTGTCGTAATCAGATTGGTAGAGATTCCATTTAGTTATAGTTATCACGCCAGTTACAGAGATTGAAACCTTACCGTATTGTTGTAACATGTGAAGCCCGTTTGACACAATATCTTCGTCCAACTTCAAAATATCACTTAACTGCTCATTTGTGTATCCAACCGTGATCGGAGCGCCAAGTCCAATCACACCAGGTTCAGGTGAGTCGCAAGCCATGCAGAGGAGTGAAAACCAGACCGCTCTGGGTCCGGCGTCGAGTTCAGAAAACGTGGTTCCATACAGCGTGTGCCTAGCCCACACCTTGAACCATGGTCGGGATCTCCTGAGTCGTTCTGGGTGCGGTATGTCGGCCATCCTTAGCCTCTCATCCTCATGTCTCCCGTGAGCGAGCTACCCCCACCTGGCGGTGGTGAATTGAAGGTGTCGAGCCAACAAAAAGTAGCTCACTCACGCGAGACAAATTGAGGTGACTCGACACCATTTCGGCCACTCTACGCAACTTAGGGAAGGTTGTCAAGTTCGGCCGGCTTTCTCCGTATCCGGTGGATCAGGCGGCCTACAGATAGAACACTCACCATCAATGCACTTCCCGCCATCGTGCTCGGCGAGCTCGGTGATCCCACGATCAATCAAGTCGTCCGCCATTTCACCCACGTTCCACTCCTTTTAAATTTGCGAAGGCCGGATACGAGACATCCGGCTACGGGATGCTCGGAAATCCGGTGCCGCATCGAGTTGCAGTAGCACTCGTTTGGTTCCTGGTGATGGAATCGTCGCTTGCACTTCTTAGTCGGGGTCATTTCAGGTCCTCGATTTTTTCGATCTTGAACCATTTGCGCACAATATCGGCTTGTGCCCGCTGTTCGGCGCTCCACGCGGCGCTCCTCTCGGCGCTCCTCGCGGCGCACGCGGCGCTCCTCGCGGCGCTCTCGGCGCACTCGGCGCTCCACGCGGCGCT
>JASEGR010000067.1 GCA_030017955.1 Candidatus Eisenbacteria bacterium | reverse complement strand
ATTCAACGACCACGTCCTGGCAACGGCGATCCTTGACAGGCTCCTCCACCACTCTACAACGGTAAACATCAAGGGAGAGAGTTATCGCCTCAAAGAGAAGCGAAAGGCTGGGATGCTGTCGCCCGAACCACAACCAAAGGAGGTGATAACGGAAGCTGAGAAGTGAAACTCCTGGGAGCCTGTCGGAGAAATGGAAAAATGGAGAGTTTTGGGGGTATCAAAACCCTTGGCGGATCAGAGGTCGTCAAACCTGGGGCAAATGTGGAGGCCGATTTTCTTGGATGAACAATATTCCGACAGACTCCAAGCGTCGCCACGGACCAAAGACCTAAACGTCAAAAAAGGGACATTCTATCCGGAAAAAAGGGGACAAAGAAAAACGGAGTTGACATCTTGGAGGGCACGGCCAACGCCCAGAATCGAGAAAGGCAGCAAGCGCGGCCCAGGGACCACCTAAAGCTAAAGCCTACGGTCCCCCATAACCCGGCCAGTCGTGCGTAATCCCTTCGAACACGAGCTCAGCTGCACACCCAAACAGACTCCTCCAGCTCAGATCCCCTGCTACAACTTTCTCGCAGTTCGCACCGCCGAAGCCCTGAACCACTGGCACCGCCGTCACACTCATCAGCATGATCGCCAACATCAGGACAAGCACCGCTCTTTTCATTTCTGTCTCACCCCCTTATCCAGGTTCTTCACTACCAGGCTCTTCACCTGGCGAACATCACCAACACTACCACGAGGGAACTTCACAAGCATCAGAGCAGACTCCTTCTTGGGAGTACGCAGGAGACTACTATCAAGAAGAACCCCCCTCTTCCTGCAGTCCATCACATCACCACCAGGCACATCACGCACAAAGAAACAAGCCTCACTCTCAAAGACCTTCCCATCCTTCCGCTCAATCACAATCCTCGTATCACTCCCCCAATACACTACAAGCCCACTGTCCTTCACAGCGAAGCTCCAGTAATCCCCATCCTCCTTCGTCTCCTGCTCAACTAGCTTCGCTAGCGGCGGTAGTTCCATGTGCCTCCCAATCGCAGCTACCTTGAGCGCCTCGTCCAAACGCTGATACTTATACATCCAAACATTAACCCCTGCAGGGGTCCTGTATATGATCCCAACAGCCAGCAGCACACTCCACCAGCCCCTTAAGAACACACGATCACCGCCCTTCACTCAGTAACCGATTCAACCCACGCACAGACAACGCGACCCGGGCAGCCGGCAGCTCGAGAATGTAACACGAACATTCGTCACTTCACCTTCCTTTGGACTTACCCCTTCAACTCTCCCAGCATCACCGCGCTTGTTGCTGACCCATGCATCGTTCCGAATGTCTGTGATGACTTCATATTCTCTTCTTTTGCTCTCATGACAGACTAATCGACAGTTATTCTAGATTCCACAGCTCAATTTAGTCCCACGACTTACCTTTTGTTTGAAACTTCCTACATTATCAGATAAATCCGACGCCTACTTCTGTCAAGCCCTTTTTGCAGGTGCTCATGACTGCTTTATTTTCATTGGAGTTTCTTCTTGTGCCAGGGGGCAGTATTATCTGCTTTCTGGCTGTTTCGTCACAAACACAAGCCGCAGAAGAGGCAAATCTCAGGCCGGAAGGGAACCTGGTCTCACCAGATAGAGCCTCACAAAAAGCTCAAAGGCTTCGGACTCCTCCCACTATTCCAGTAGGTGAAACGCCACATCGTGTCTTCCCGCCCAGACGCAGAGTTTTGTTGGGAAACCAGTCATCAGTCTGCAAAAGGATGGTGACGGCAACGCAAGACCAGAAGTGCTTTCTGATCATCTGGTTTCGTTTCATGGTTTCTTCTCAGGGATTTCATCGTCTTCTGGTGGCACTGCAGGGTTCAAACCGCAACCGCTGCCACGCTTTTCGCCACCACCAGATCCATATATATGTCGGATACCAGCCATATCATCGCTCTCCAAAGATCTTTTTTTCGTCTCGCCTTTTTCGGTGAACTCGCACATTGTGGCGTTATAGTCTCCCACGTTACCAAGCCTCAGCCAGTGCCCAAATTCGTGCGTAGCCACATTCTGGACATCCATCCTATCCCATGGGCATAAGTCGGAAAGCGATGCCGACCAAAGATAATATGTGTTAAAGGCTGTATCACATTCGATAATCTGCCCTGAGCCAACATACCACGCTTTCGTATCTCCAACCCGGTTGTCGGGAAAAATCCAATAACCAACCACACTGAAACCGTCATGCCCCGATGGATTATAATTGAGGTCTGTGCTTGCAGCCCACGACAAACGAAAACTCTGGTTAGAAACATTACTCCAGGTTGCCGCAGCTCGAATGACAGCACTCTCGGCACCCGGACACACATCGGTGTCCAGGTCCTGGTTAATGTAATAGGATGGATTTGAGTTCCACTTATACCCTGTGTAGTTGTATGAAAAAACCAAGGGAATAGACACACAGAAACTAAACACAAAGAAGATTACTGCTTTTCTTCTTCTCATTTTTTTCCCTTGATCAGAGCCTTTTCGATCCTTTTTCTAACCTCTTCGACCGATAAACCTGTGCCATCTGTCCGAGCGTGGACACCGTGCAGAGGGAAAACTTTCCCTCCTTTAACAGTGTACTCACCTTCGCCGTCAAGAACCAACTTGTAGTAGAGCCCGTCTTCGACAGCTACCAGAAACACTAACACTTCCTGCCCTGGATCAAACTTGGGTGATCCACCTACAAAGTTAGGCTCACTAACCTGACCGATCCCTCCTTCTATTACCTCGCCGCCCGGGTAGCGAATTGTGATTTTTTTCCCAGGGTCGACCCCTTCAGGTTTCCTAAGGAACTTCTTAGGGACAAGAGTTACATATGTCCTTATCTCAGGCATCGGCACCGGAATCCTACACTCTCTGTCCCGATAAACGAAACTCTCGTCTTTCCTCACCATGAGCTTTCTTACCTTGCCAATCACGATGCAGTCAGATACTTGAGCCATGTCCTCAACTGTCAGCCTCTTTTCCCGCCAGAGCTTATCTAGGAGTGCCTCCAAAGCAATATCCTTCTCTGTTTTTGGGCACCCGGCAAAGGCATTCACTGCAACTGACACTGTTAAGATGGTGGTGATCGTTCTGAGAAACTTGACCACTTCAATCCCTCCTTTCCCGTGGCCGGCCTAGCACCCATTCCGAGAGGGTTTTGATCTCGGCCAGGTCCGGTCTGTGGCACATCTTCGACCTTGCAGCGTGACTTGAACGATTAGCTCGTCCTCTGCAAGTATGATAGACGGAGCATGTCCATCCTGTCAAGTATGAATGTTGAGAAATAGTCTTACTTCATTGGAGGAGACCGGAACACGGGGCTGGGCTACGACATCCTTCTTGACGGTTCATCTGTTTTTGCCTATTATGTTTCGAAAAAGGAGGGAGACTTGCCGAAAAAAACGGTTCGGATAGGAATCATTGGAGCTGGTGCGATAGCTCAGGTCGAGCACATTCCGGCATTGAAGAAGCTCAAGGATGTCGAGATTGTGGCTATTTGCGACCACGATGAGGAAAGAGCTCAAAGGGTTGCCCAGAAATTTGGGATTGAGAGGGTGGTTGAGGACTACGAAGAGCTTGTTCGGATGGATGACATCGATGGGGTTCACATTTGCACTCCGAACTTCCTTCACGCACCTATGACAGTGGCGGCCCTCAGCTACGGAAAGAACGTGCTTTGCGAAAAGCCGCTTGCAAGAAACGCCTTGGAAGCCGAGGAAATGGTGAAGGCGGCCGAGAAGGCAAAGAAGATTCTCATGCCTGCGGTCAACAACCGGTTCAGGGCGGATTCTCGCTTGCTGAAGAAATTCGTGGAGAAGGGAGAGCTGGGTCAAATCCTCTACGCCAAAACCGGATGGCTGAGAAGACCGACAGAGTGGAGGGACAGCGCCTGGCATGGAGATAAGAAAGTTTCGGGCGGCGGCGTGCTCATGGACCTTGGTGTCCACATGCTGGATCTATGCCTTTGGCTCATGGGAAATCCGGGAGTCGTTTCAGTAACTGCATCCACGTATTCCAAGGCAGGCAAACGGGACGTCGAAGACTCTGCTACGTGCTTCCTGAGACTTGAAGGTGGGGCAACAGTCACTCTGGAGGTCAGCTGGACTCTCCTTCTCGAATCCAATTTCGGCTATCTGAATCTCTACGGAAGGTCCGGAGTAGCTCTTCTCAACCCGCTGAGGATACACAAGGAGATGCACGGCACTCTCGCCAATGTCACTCCTTCAGTAGAGCCGACAAGAAATATCCACAAGCAATCATATGAAGCTGAAATCGAGCACTTCGTTGACTGCGTGAGGAAGGGAGAGACTCCTGTCTCATCAGCAAAAGAAGGGCTCGAAGTCATGCGGGTTGTGGACGCGATATACAAATCCGCCGAAACAAAGAAAGAGGTGAAACTTAGTTAGGAATTTTCTAACAAAACCTTTCTCTTTGTCTGTCTTTTCAGGTGTTCTTGCAGGTCTGCCCTTTCAGCCGCTCCAACTTGGCCTCGTCTCCTACTTTTCACTTGTTCCGCTTCTATTCTCGTTAAGCCTGACAGACAATGAATCCCTCAAGAAGGCATTCTGGCTCGGCTACATCCAGGGGGTTGTTTCTTCTTTCGTAATTTTCTATTGGATAGTCTTCCTCCCGGAGAAGGAAGTCCGCGTTCCGGGAATAATGTTTCCTGCGCTTGCGGCACTGGCTCTCTATCTTTCTCTTTATCCCGCGATTTTCTGTCTTTCGATCTCTGCCTTGAGAAGAAGATTTAGAATACCATACATAATCTCGGCACCTTTCATCTGGTGCGGGACCGAATACCTTAGGTCACTTGGTGTCATTGGGTTCCCGTGGGCAAGCTTCGGATATGCGCTAAGTCCCTTTCCTTCTCTTCTGCAGATCGCGTCGCTGACGGGTGTCGCGGGGTTGAGTTTCCTCATCATCCTTTCAAACACGTCGATCTTTCATTTTCTTGCCGAAGAAAGACGTGGAATAAAGTTTGTCTTCCTGCTCACGCTGCTCATCTCGATTCTCGGGCCGTTGGCACATGGGAAGAACGTTCTCAGGAGAACCGAAGCAGGACGCAGCATCAGCGTGCTTTTGATTCAGGGAAACATAGGAAGTGATGTGAAGTGGGATGAGAGATACAGGTACAAGAACTTTCAGAAGTTCTTGGATCTCACGAGAAAAGGAATTAGCGATGCGAGGAGAGATGGGAAGAAGATTGACCTTGTGATCTGGCCGGAAACTGCGATCCCGAGCCACGTAAGATATGAATATAGTTTCTACATTGCCGTTGCCGACATGCTGAGAGAGACTGGCATTCCTCTTCTCTCCGGATATCCCGATTCAGAGCTTGATGGCGGTGAGAGACATACATACAACGCCGCCGGACTTTTTCTGCCAGGTCTGGGATTAGTCGAGCAGTACAGGAAGATTCATCTCGTCCCGTTTGGGGAAAGAATTCCGTTTCAGACTGTTCTCACCTTCCTGAAGAAGGTTGACCTCGGCGAGGCCGATTTCTCTGAAGGAAAAGACTATACGGTTTTCTCTCTCGGAGGATCGAGATTCGGCACACTGATTTGCTTTGAGTCAATCTTTGCTCCGCTCGCAAGGCAGATGGCGGTGAACGGTGCCGAGTTTTTCGCCAACATCACGAATGATGAGTGGTTTGGAAGAACCGCAGCTCCCTATCAGCACGCGTACATGGCGATTCTGAGAACGGTTGAGAACAGAATCCCTCTGGTCAGATGTGCCAACACCGGCGTATCCATGGCGGTTGATCCATACGGCAGGGTCCTTGTGAAGACCGGGATCTTCGAGACCAGCTCCGTCTTGGCCGAAGTGCCGCTCGGCCCGGGCAAGTCGTTTTACCGGGAGCACGGAGAGTATTTCGGAAAGGCCTGCCTGGGAGTTCTCCTTGCCGGAATCCTCGCATGCCTGATCCTCAGGAAGAGGCACCCTCACCTCAGTCCTCTCCCCAGGGGGGAGAGGAAGAACAAGGTATGCGTTCCATCATAGCCTCACCTTGATCCTCTCCCCAAGGGGGAGAGGTTAGTGAGGGGGCTCATTCGCCATTGCAGATCCTCGGGATGGGTGCCTGCGGTTTTTTGACACGACCTGGCTGTGGTGGTATATTTCGCAGTGAATTGAAAATCCTGCCAGTGACACGATTTACACGCGGAGGTTTGTAGATGAAGGTCGCCATCGTAGGCGGAACCGGTGCGGTGGGTCTTGAGTTCCTGCGTGTGCTCGAAGAAAGGCAATTCCCCGTCGGCGAACTCAGGGTGTTTGCGACAAAGAGCTCTGCCGAGAAGACCGTTACTTTCCGCGGAGAAAAGCTGCGCGTTGAAGAGCTATCGGCCGTTCCGCTCCAGGAAGCCGAGCTTGCTTTTTTCTCGGCGGGCGGATCCGTAAGCCGGGAATTCGCGCCGCTCATCAAGAAGAGGACCATTGTCATAGACAATAGCTCTGCGTTCCGGATGGATCCTGGCGTACCGCTCGTCGTGCCTGAAGTAAACGGCGGGAGAGCTAGAGAACATCATGGCATAATTTCGAATCCAAACTGCTCGACAATCCAGCTTGTTGTTGTTCTCAAACCCATCATGGACGCAGCGGGATTAAGACGGGTTGTGGTTGCCACCTATCAATCGGTTTCGGGCACAGGAATCGAGGCAATAGAGGAACTTGAGCTTGGCACGGAAGAAATGCTCTCCGGGAGAAAACCTGTTCCAAGAGTGTATCCCCACCGGATAGCCTTCAATGTCTTTCCATTCGTGGAAGCTTTCGACTCAAGCGGGTACACTGTTGAAGAGAAGAAGGTCTGCCTTGAGACGAAGAAAATCCTTGAAGATGAAAGTTTCTCAATAACCGCAACTGCCGTGAGGGTTCCCGTAAAAAGGTGTCACAGTGAGGCTGTGAACATTGAGACCAAGAAGAAACTTCTTGCAGATGAAGTCCGCAGAATCCTCGGGAGCGCTCCTTCGGTCACGGTTCTTGACAAGCCGGAAGCAGGCATCTATCCGACACCCGAGTTGGCCGAAGGAAAAGACGATGTCTTTGTCGGCCGGATAAGGGAGGATAGTTCAATACCCTGCGGAATTGACCTGTGGATCGTCTCGGATAATCTTAGAAAAGGAGCCGCGCTCAACGCTGTTCAGATAGCGGAGCTTCTGTTCTCAACTGCAGCCTCAAAGCACTAGTGTGCGCCTGAAGAGTCGCAGAACTCTGGTCGGGGGATAATAAACAGTTCATGAATCAAGAAGGCAAGCAAAGAGATTTTCAGTGAATTCAGATTTTGCTTTTGGTCAGTACCTTCCCATTCATTCTCCCTTCCACAGACTCAATGCCGGGATAAAGATACTCGCGCTTTTTGGTCTGGCTGTTGCAATTTCATTCCTGAAGAGCATTTTCCTTTTCTCAGCCCTGGCCATCCTGTGCGGGACATGCTTCTTTCTGGCCAGGATACCGGGTCCAGTGTTCCTCAGTTTTCTCAAGAAATGTCTGGTAGTCTCCCTTCTGACTTTTCTCCTCTCTGCATTTCTAACACCCGGCCATCCAATTATCGTGATAAGATTCCTTCCTGTGAGTATCACGGTCGAAGGCGTCTATGCAGGGGTCGTCTTCTCATTCAGAGCCCTGCTCCTTCTTGCACTCGTGTCTCTTCTCCTGTGGTCGACATCGCCGGCCCAGATTCTGACTGCTTTTGAGTCAGTGCCGGGTAGGAGAATAAGGCGGAGGATGAAAACCGCCGGTTTCGTGCTTATGCTCTCGCTCACTTTTGTCCCCGTACTCATCGAGGAGGCCAGGAGAATCTTCATTGCACAGAGAGCAAGGTGCGGGTTCAAGAAGAGTTCTTTCCCCTGGAATGTTGTTGATATTTCCAGAATCACAATTCCGCTCATTTCGGCGGTGCTGAGGAAAAGCGAGCTTCTTGCGCGTGCGCTCAGGCTAAGAGGCTATGAGGTTTGACGGACACAGGGAATATGAGGAACATAAAGCTCACGGTCGAATATGATGGAACGGCTTTCTCAGGCTGGCAGGCCCAGAGGGACTTGAGGACGGTTCAGGGCGAGATTGAAGCGAAACTCAGACATCTGTTCGGGGAAGAGTTGAAGGTCAGAGGAGCAGGGCGGACAGATGCCGGATGTCATGCAGTCGGTCAGGTCGCTAATTTCCATACGCAGAGCGCCCTTCCGCCCGACAGGATAATGAGGGCATTGAATGATCTTCTCGAAAAAGATGTTAGAATAAAGCGTGCTGAAGAAGTCGGACTGGATTTCGACGCCAGGAGAAGTGCGAAGAGAAGAGTGTATGAGTACATCATCGTCAGAGGTTCCTCCGCGCTTTGGAGAAGAAATGCCTGGTGCGTTCCGTATGAGTTCGACGTGACAGAGATGGATCTCGCCTCAAAAACTCTTGAGGGCACACTCGACTTCAGCTCCTTTGTCTCTTCCGGATCATCACCGAGAAGCCATGTCACGCAGGTGTTCTCGACGAAATGGAGGAAGTGGAAGAGTGGAGCTATTTTCAGGATTGAGGCAAGGAGTTTTCTGAGAGGGATGGTATGCAACATAGTAGGAACGTGTATGCAAATAGGACGCGGGAAGCTGGGAAGAGAGAGAATGCGATTGATTCTTGATGCGAAGAAAAGAGAGCTGGGGGGTCCGAAGGCCCCGACGCACGGGCTGTACCTGCTGGAGGTCCTGTACTGAGGAAGGGAGGAGCCATGAAGTTTTTCATCGATACGGCGAACATCAAGGAGATTCGTGACGCGAAAGCTCTGGGTGTCCTGGATGGGGTGACCACGAATCCCACTCTCGTTGCCAAAGAGAAGAGGCCGTTCAAGGACGTCATTCTTGAGATCTGCCAGGCGGTCGATGGTCCTGTGAGCGTTGAGGTGGTGGCACTGGACAGCGCAGGCATGGTGACACAGGCACTGGAATTGTCAAAGCTCCACAAGAACGTTGTGGTGAAAGTGCCTCTTATCCGGGAGGGCATAAAGGCGATCAAGGAACTATCGTCGAAGGGCGTTAAGACGAATGCCACGCTTGTCTTTTCATCGAACCAGGCCATTCTTGCTGCGAAAGCTGGTGCCACCTACGTGAGTCCTTTTATCGGAAGGCTGGATGATTCGAGTCACGTTGGGATGGATGTCGTCAGAGAAATGACATTGATTTTCCGGAACTACTCCTTCGAAACCGAAATAATCGTAGCCAGCGTAAGAAACCCGCTTCATGTCATTGAAGCTGCTATTGCCGGCGCTCATATAGCCACGATACCTTTTCCGGTGATTGAGCAAATAATTAAGCACCCGCTCACCGATGCCGGGGTGAAGCGTTTCCTCGAAGACTGGGAAAAAGTCAAGAAGCTTGGAGGTGAGCTCTTGTGAGATTCTTGCGATTCCTGTTTCCGCTATTCCTTGGGATACTGATCGGCATCGCCGGAACACTCACGACGGCAAAGGAATTCCCGCGAGCTTCTCTATCCGGTGGTGAGACGCAAGTGGCTTTCCTTGGCGCGTCGTCCGCCGGCCAGGAGCTGAGCCCGCTTCGAAAGAGCCCTGCGACAGAAGCGGCCAGGAAAGTCGGACCATCCGTCGTGACCATAAGTGTTACCCAGCTGGTCTCAACTTCTCCTTTCCAGACCCGCTTCGGGGACGACTTCTTCGATCAGTTTTTCAGAGACTTCTATGCCCCGTGGGAGTTCAAGAGGGAGATTTCGAACATGGGCTCCGGGTTCATCATCCACGAAGACGGATACATCCTGACCAATGAACACGTAGTCGCGAACGCGCAGAAGGTGAATGTGACCCTCACCGATGGAAGGCAATTCGACGCAAATGTCGTCGCCTCCGATTCCAACTATGACCTTGCTCTTCTCAAAATAAATGGCAAGAACCTTCCTGCGGCGCCAATAGGAGATTCTGACGGCATAGTAGTTGGGGAATGGGCAATAGCAATTGGAAATCCTTTTGGCTATCTCCTGAACGACAGCCAGCCCACAGTGACAGCAGGTATAGTGAGCGCAGTGCACAGGAGCATAAAGCCTGGCGGCGCCGCCGGGATATACAAAGACATGATACAGACAAATGCTGACATAAATCCCGGGAATAGCGGCGGGCCGCTTGCCAACGGCGATGGAGAAGTGATTGGAGTGAACACATTCATATTCTCCGGAAGCGGAGGGTCGGTTGGGATAGGTTTTGCGATACCCATAAACGTCGCCAAGAGAGTCTTGGATGAGTTCATCAAATTCGGGAAGGTGAGACCGGTTTGGATAGGCATTCATGTCTGGGAGATCTCGCCCTACCTTGCTTCGCGGTTTAATATCACCGACAGGGAGGGGCTCATTGTCTCGAGTCTGGAGAGGGGCAGCCCTGCTGACAGAGCGGGCCTCAAGATCGGGGACCTCATCAGAAAAGTCGACGGCGAAAAGACAAGAACGAGTGAAGACGCCGCCCGTTCGATCTTCGGGAAAAAAATCGGTGATACGCTTCTCTTCGAAATCGAACGCGACGGGAAGCGGAAAGAAATCAAACTCGTGCTCGAAGAGGCCCCTGAGCAGAACTGAGCGGCAGCTGCGGGCTGGAGAAATGGTACGCGGAGTCGTGTTGGCGACGAACCGTGAGCCGGCTTCCGCGAGAGGGATGGGGAACCCATCTTGGCGAGTGAGGTGGGGATACCCAGCCCTTTAGAGGCTGGGAGGGGCAGGGATTCCCCGCCTAGCGAGCCGTAGATGGGTCATCCCGGAGCGGCGCCAGCGAAAGGCTCGTCGCGAACCCTGTTGGGCAGAGGGTAAATATGATTGAGCGGTACACAAGACCGGAGATGGGAGCCGTATGGCAGGAGGAGAAGAAGTACGAGACGTGGCTTGAGATAGAACTCCTTGTCTGCGAGGAACTCGAAGCTCGAGGTACGATACCGAAGGGAGCCTCTTCGAGGATCAGGGAAAAGGCAAAGATAGTTCCCGAAGATCTTCTTGCCATCGAGGCAACTTCAAAGCACGAGGTGGTCTCATTCCTCTCGGCAATCTCCAGGTTTATTGGAGATGACTCCAGATATCTTCATCTCGGACTCACTTCATCTGATTTGATGGACACGGCCCTTTCACTTCAGATCAAAAAGGCAAGCGAGATCATTTTGGCCGACCTCCGTGATATCTCCGGTCTCCTCAAGGAACTCGCCCTGCGGTACAAGAAAACTCCAATTATTGGAAGGACCCACGGTGTTCATGCGGAGCCGACAAGCTTCGGGCTTAAGATCCTTCTCTGGTACTGCGAAAATGAGAGGAACATTGAGAGGATGATCAGGGCCCGTGATATTGCCTCAGTGGGGAAGATATCCGGCGCAGTGGGAAACTATGCGCATCTGGATCCCGGCATAGAGAAAAGAGTGCTTTCAAGACTTAACCTCAAGACGGCGCTGGTCACGAGCCAGATCATCCAGCGGGACAGGCATGCCGAGGTTCTGTGGGCAATTGCCGTGAGTGGGGCATCGCTCGAAAAATTTGCGACCGAGATACGGAATCTCCAGCGCACGGAAATACTTGAAGTTGAAGAACCGTTTGAGCCCGGCCAGAAGGGTTCGTCTGCGATGCCGCACAAAAAGAACCCTGTTCATTGCGAGAGGATATGCGGGCTTGCGAGGGTGCTCAGGGCCAACCTTCTCGCCGGACTGGAGAACATCTCGCTCTGGCATGAGAGAGACATAAGCCATTCGTCGGTCGAGAGAATCATCATTCCTGACGGCTTCATACTTCTTGACTACATGGCTTCACTCTTCTTTGAAGTCTTGAGAGGTCTCCAGGTTTTTCCGGAAGCAATGATGAAAAACATTAAGAAGACAGGCGGGCTTGTCTTCTCGCAGAGGATTCTTGTCGAGCTTATGAGAAAGGGATTCCCCAGAGACAAGGCATACGAGATTGTGCAGAGGAATGCTCTTCGCGCCCGCGATGAGAAAAGAGACTTGAAGGAGCTGCTTCAGACGGACAGCGACATAAACAAAAACATAGGAAAAGAAGAGCTGGATGACCTCTTCAGCACCGGCTATTTTCTGAGAAATACCGATGCGATCTTCGAGAGAGCTCTTGGGAGTAGCAGACGTTGAGCCTTTCAGAGACGGAACTCCTGCACCTCAGGAGTAGTCTGGGGAGGGAGCCGCTTCCCGCCGAGCTTCTGTTCTTTGATGCCCTCTGGTCTGAGCATTGTTCGTACAAGAGCAGCAAACGCATCCTTGAGAAATTCCTTCCCGTGAAGGCCTCCAACGTTGTTCTCGGGCCTGGTGAAGATGCCGGGATCGTGAGGCTTGAACGAGGGCCAAACGCTCTCTGTATAGCAGTGTCTCACGAGAGTCATAACCATCCGTCCCAGGTGCTTCCCTTTGAGGGTGCAGCCACCGGGATCGGAGGCATCGTAAGGGATGTCTACTGCATGGGTGCCGAGGTCGTTGGAGTCATGGACTGTCTCAGATTCGGGAATCCGGAAGGCGGATTTTCAGGCAGAGTGAAGGAGATTGCATCCGGCGTGATTGATGGGATCTGGCAATATGGAAATGCCCTTGGTGTTCCAAATATCGGCGGAGATATTTATTTCGACGATTCGTTTGACCAAAATTGCGTTGTTAATGTTGTTGCAGTGGGAGTCATCAGGGAAAACGAAATCATCAGGAGTTTCGTTCCGGATAGCGCAAGAGATGATGAATACGTGCTCCTGCTTGTCGGCAAGCCGACTGACAGAACCGGCGCAGGAGGAGCTTCGTTTGCATCGCGGAAGCTCGGTGCCGCCTCTAGTCATGAAGAAAGAGTTTCTGTCCAGGTTCCGGACCCATTCCTTAAAAGGGTTCTGGCATTGGCGACAAAAGAGGTGCTGGAGCTGACCAGGAGAAAGGGCGTTCAAATTGGAATGAAGGACCTTGGGGCGGGAGGAATAGGCTGCGCCTTCTCGGAGATGGGGCTTGCCGGCGGGAGAGGAATCGAAATAGATCTGAACGAAGTCCCGCTGGAAGAGGATATGCCGCCCGCGCTAGTCCTTTGCTCAGAGACTCAGGAAAGATACGTCCTGGCCGTGCCGAAGGGGATTGCAGAAGAGATTTGCCGAATCTACAACTCGGACTTCTCTCTCCCTCTTCTCTACAAGGGTGCCCAGGCAAAGGTCATAGGGAAGGCGGTCGAGAAGCCGGTATTCGTGGCAAAGTCAAGCGGGAAGAATGTGTGTGATTTTCCAATTGCCCTGGTTAAGGCCTGCCCTATGAAGGAAATCAAAGATGCTTCGATGGAAACTCCCGAGAAAGAGGCACTCTTCGAGGAACCTGCCGACATAGGGAGAGTGCTCCTCCGCCTCGCCTCTTCACCAAACCTCTGCTCAAGAGAGTACGTCTACCGCTTCTACGACGCGGAGGTTCAGGGGAGAGCTGTCTCAAGACCCGGCGAATCGGATGGCTGCGTCTTTCTTCCAGACCCGGACCTTCCATATGGAGTTGGAGTCGGAGTAGGCGGAAATCCGTTCTACGGCGAGATAAATCCATACTGGGGCGGCGTCTCCGCCGTGGTTGAAGCGATGAGAAATACTGTGAGCGCGGGGGCTCTGCCGTGCGCACTGACAGATTGTCTCAACTTTGGAGATCCTGACGATGAGCTTACGATGTGGCAATTCAAGGAGACCGTGCGCGGAATGGGCGAGGCCGCTCAAGGTATCGGGATGATTGACAAGAAAGGGGAGCCGGTTCCTTTCGTTTCCGGGAATGTGAGCTTTCACAATTACACTGAGACCGGATCGATACGTCCGTGCCCGGTGGTCGTGTGCTATGGACTGATCGATGATTATTCGCGTGCACTCACACTCTCTCTCAAGGAAAGAGGGGATTTCCTTCTTCTTGTCGGAGAAAGAAAACCTGAACTTGGTGGCTCTGCCTACCTGAGAGAACTGGGGGTATCCGGGGGTAGGGTACCAAGGGTCGATTTCCACCTTGAGAGAACCGTGTTTGCCTCAATTCTTGAGTGTATGCGTCAGGGATTGTTCGTGGCCTGCCACGACATCTCCGATGGCGGGTTGGGGCTCACTCTTCTTGAAATGTGTTTTCCATCGCGCCCCAGGAATCTTGGGATTAGTGGCGATATTTCTTCTCTCTCGGAACAGATGAGGGGCGATCAGCTCCTTTTCTCAGAATCATCGGGATTCGTTCTTGAACTCTCCGAGCGGAACCTGGACAGAGTTGTGAGACATTTTGAAGATGCGGCGGTAAGAGCCTCGATTCTTGGAAGAGTGACAAGTGACGGCAGAATCCGGATCGCCTTTCGAGGTGCAAAAATGCTTGATATCCCTGTCGAAGAATTCTTCAAGCCCTGGAAGGATAGAATGAAGAGCGTCCTCTCGTAGTGTGCCGTCCCAGAAATAACCTTACGAAATGCAGGGTGTTTCATAAGGCACACTGCCAGGGGGTATGAGGGGGTCG
>JASEGR010000066.1 GCA_030017955.1 Candidatus Eisenbacteria bacterium | reverse complement strand
CTTCGGCAGTACGCCGAAGGACATTACATCGCGCGACGTGAAAACATCATTCTCATCGGCAAGCATGGAACCGGGAAAACCCACGCCGCCACAGTCCTGGGAGTAGAAGCATGCCGGCGTGATTACCGGGTGCTGTTTGTGACGGCGGCGGACCTGGTCAATACGCTGGTGGAAGCTCGCGAGGAAAGGCATCTGAAGCGAACTCTGGCACGCCTCTCGCGTTACCACCTGCTCATCCTGGATGAGGTCGGTTATATCCCGTTCTCATCGGAAGGAGCCCAGCTATTGTTTCAGGTCTTCTCTGACCGCTACGAGAAGGGATCGATGCTGGTGACCTCGAACCTGCCATTTGCACAGTGGACCACAGTCTTCGGCGATGCGGCACTTACCGCCGCTCTCCTGGACCGACTGACCCACCACAGCACAATCCATGAGTTTGACTGGGAAAGTCACCGTTTCGCCGAAAGTGTGGGACGTAAACAGAAGTCGAGCAAATCTGTAACTCGCGAAGTGGTAGCCACTTCCGGCCCTGTCGGGCCAAACAAGGAGATGAATCAAGAGGAAACCAACAGCCCTCCTGATTCATAACAAGTCTTCTAACCCCGGGGTGGGTCACTTTTGCTCTGTCACAGTGGTACACTTTTACGTTGTCACAAACAGGGGGTGAGACAGAAATGAGAAAGGTGCTGCTTTTGCTTGTTCTGACGATCATGCTGTTGAGTGCGATTGCTCCGATGGTGCAAGCCTTCGGTGGTGCGTATTGTGAGGAGGCTGCAGGTGCGCACTGGATGAGCTGGGGGTTGAACGTGCGCTGTCTTATGGAGGTTGCGATCGATGCTGCGTTTGACCTGTTGCGCGCTGGCGCTGGGTGGTTTGGAGATTAAGTAGGTGGTCCCTGGGCCGCGATTGCTACCTTTCTCGATTCTGGGCGTTGGCCGTGCCCTCCAGGATGGCCTTCATATGATCAAGTATCACGTTCACATCTCTTGGTGCGTGCGCCAGGACGCGCCATCGTCCGGCGGTCACTGGGCTGTATTCTTCACAGTTGAGGCGGCATACGGCTCCGCTGACAAGTCCGCGACCTAACCAGATTCCGCCTTCAACCTCGACCGCCACTTTCGAGCCTGGCTTGGTAAAGCCGAACCGAAACGGCACGTCTCGCTTACACGGCTTACGCCGAGGGTGACGCTCAGGCGGATAGAAGCGGGTTCCGTTTTCTACTCAAATAGCGGGAGCTGGCCGAAACCTTTGAGCTTCTTTATGAGGCCCTGCCTTGTGAGGCCGAGTTCCCTTGCCGCCTGAGACTTGTTTCCCTTGTGCCTCGAAAGGGTTTCAAGAATGAGTGTGCGTTCCAGTTTTCCCCTCATTTCTCTCAGACTTCCCTTGCCTGCAAACACCTTTCCGGAGACGGGCGATGTCCTGCTCCTGAGAGTCTCGGTGAAAACTTCAGGTGCTATCACTTCGCCTGAAGGAGTCAGAAGGACTGCCCGTTCTATCTCATTTTCAAGTTCTCGCACATTGCCAGGCCAGCAATAGCCCATCAAAGCTTCCACTGCCCCGTTCGAGAATCCACTGACCTCTTTCCTGAACTTGAGACCGGCCTTCTCCCTGAAATGCTCCGAAAGAATCGGGATATCTTCTATCCTCTCCCTCAACGACGGCACCTTGATTCCTATGACGTTCAGCCTGTAGAAAAGATCACGGCGGAACCTGCCATTTTCAATCTCTTCCTCAAGGTTCTTGTTTGTCGCAGCAATGATTCTTACGTCGACCTTCCTTGACCGGGTCTCTCCGACCCTCCTGAACTCCCCTTCCTGAAGAACCCTCAGAATTCTTATCTGCATCATCGGGCTCATGTCGGCGACTTCGTCAAGAAAAAACGTCCCACCGTCAGCAACTTCGAAAAGTCCCTGCTTGTCCTGAGTCGCACCGGTAAATGAACCTCTCGTGTGGCCGAAGAGTTCGCTTTCTATGAGGGTATCGGGAGTCGCACCGCAATTGTGCGCAACAAAATTCTTTTCCCTCCGTGCGCCCAAGAAATGAATGGCTCTCGCGATTAGCTCCTTTCCGGTTCCTGTCTCGCCCGCAATGAGCGCAGTACTTCTGGTGTCCTTCACAGTCTCGATCAGCTGATAGAGTTCCTTCATCGGGATGCTGTCACCGATAAGGCCGTGGAGGCCAGTTCTTTCACCACTTTCAAGGTGGTGCTGCGCTTTTCCCTTGAGCTCTTCCCAGAGTAGAAAGTTTTCGACAGAAAGCGAGGCCTGGTTAGCCATAAGCGATACAAGAGAAAGTTCCTTGTCGCTCCAGTCCTCTCTTTTCTCTTTCAAAAGAAAGAGCACACAATCACCAGTCCCATCTTGTCCAAGAAGGACCATCAGCTCCCCTCCGTTTCCACTGGGGAAGCCCAATTTGCTTAGTGAGTCCCGCTGTTCCCTCGAATGCACTTCAGCAAATGATTTGAGCGAAGAAAGGAGCGGACGTGAGATTCTTCTCGTTACCGTCACGTCCCAATCGGACGATTTCTGCTTCTTCAAAAAGAGGACCGATCCTCTTGTCGAGAACGTGTCTGCGAATTCACTGGTTAGGAAATGAAAAAGCTCTTCCTTCTCTTGGAAGAGCCCGATCTTCTCGGCAAAGCCGGCAATGATCTTGAACTCCCCCCACCCCATTTCAGGCCAAGCTGTCATGAACGCCACCCCACAAGCCGACTACTAACTGCAGTCTTCCGCGCTCTCCTCCATTATTACTTTGCCGCCGCCTCTTACAATCTCTCCGATTTCAAAGGAATCTCGTCCATCCGTCTTGGTCTCAGCGCTCCGTGTCGAATCAAGCGCCTTCAGAATCTCCGCGTTGCCTTTTTCCGCAATGACCATCACGAAACCAATGCCTAGATTGAAAGTCTTGAGCATCTCTTTTTTCGAGACGGACCCTTTGCGCTCAACAAGTGAGAAGATTGCCGGCATCTTCCAGGCTCCCCTTCTGATAATGGCGTCAACGTTCTTGGGGAGTATCCTCACAATGTTTCCCGGGAGCCCGCCCCCGGTTATGTGTGCCATACCTCTCACGTATCCTGTCCTAAGACATTCCACAACTTCATTCATGTAGAGCTTGTGCGGTTTCAGGAGCTCCTTGCCAAGCTCGCTTCCGAGCTCCGGAATCATCTGATTGAGTGTGAATCTTCTTGACTGCAGCAAGACCTTTCTCACAAGCGAGAATCCGTTGGTGTGAATCCCGTTTGACGACAATCCGATCACCAGGTCTCCCTCTTGTATCTGCGAACCATCAACTATGGATGATTTCTCTGCAATTCCCACCATCGTACCAACCAGGTCGAAATCGGCATCCCTGTAAAGTCCAGGCATCTCCGCCAACTCGCCCCCGATGAGAGAAACACCCGCGGTGCGGCATGCCTTGGCCATCCCCGAAATGATCTTCTCAACGACTTCTGGATTGAGCTTTCCAGTGCCGACATAGTCAAGAAAGAACATCGGTTTTCCGCCGTGCACAAGAATGTCGTTTGCACAGTGATTCACAAGATCAACACCGATTGAATCGTAACAGTTCATTTCCTTTGCTATGAGGAGCTTTGTGCCGACTCCGTCAGTTGTCGAAAGAAGGACTGGCTCTTTGTATCCGGACGGGACCTCAAAAAACCCGGAAAAGAGACCGGGCTTGCCGATCGAGTGTGGATCCAGGGTGGAAAGAACGTGCGATTTGATTCTCTTCAGCGCTTCTTCTGCTCTTTCGATGCTTACGCCTGCCTGAGCGTAGGACAGAGACCGCTTCTCATTCTTGTTACGCATGTTACTTCTGTCCCCTACCATAATAAATGCGTCCCCAACTTGCACAGGGGGACGATTGAGTTAATGATTACCGTAGGCTGCTACCTGATCAGTTTGAACTTGTCCGCGTCGTAAAGCTTGAGGAGACACTCGACAACATCGGGATCGAATTGAGTCCCGGCATGCTTCGCGAGCTCCTCAATTGCCTTCTCAATCGAAAGAGCTTTCCTGTACGGCCGGTCTGAAGTCATCGCATCGAATGAGTCAGCAACATTCAAGATTCTCGCACCCATCGGCACATCGCCGTCCTTGAGACCAAAGGGGTAGCCCTTTCCATCCGGTCTTTCGTGATGGGACCATACAAGCTGCGACGGTTTTTTCAAGAGCCTCACGCTCTCCACTATCTTTGCCCCGTCTGTCGGGTGTTCCCTGATTGTGTTGATCTCGTCTTTGGTAAGCGAGCCTTCCTTCTTCACTATCTCCCACTGTTCAGGTTTTGAGATTTTCCCGAGATCATGAACAAGCGCGGCAAGTTCAATCGTCTCCACGTGTGCTTCAGATAGGCCCATGCCTCTTGCAAGTGTCACCGCATACTCGGCGACCCTGGTTGAGTGCTCCTTTGTATACGAGTCTATGCCGTCAACCACCTTTGTGAGCGCCCTCACGAAGCCAACTAGATCTTCCCTCACGTCAACGTAGAGCTTGTGCACATAGCGGACCAGAAGAAGCGGTACGAAAAATAGCAAAACTCCCCAGAGCTTCACCTGGAAATAGACGATCGCAATGATTGCCCCAAGAAGGATTATTCCAATGTGCTGCACGATCCCTGAACGAAGCCAATCTTGCTGCCATACTCTCCAAGGGCTCCTGCCCTCTGAGAGGCCAATGATGATGCTAAGGAGAAAGCTGTTTGTGAGAAAATATGTGATTCCAGAAAGTACGAGCGGCAAGATTGAGGCAGGGAGAGGAAACGGTCTACCTGTTTCTGGCTTACCCACCACGCCACCAGCCAAAACATACACACCTCCCGAAATCAACACAGTAAGCACATCCAGTGACACGTTGAATAGCGATCTTTTGATTCCCTTTCTAAGGACTCCGAGTTCAACAATGCCCGTGCTTGCCACATCAACCAGAGCGGCGTAAACGGGGCCAAGGATGATTATCGCGGCCATGTCAAGCGCGGATACGACATCTACCGTCCCGCCTGCGGCAAGCCTGACCGGGAAAGCTGCGGCGACTCCCATCATTAGAATCCACACTAAGAATGTTGCCGTGAAGTCGGGCTGCCCGGTTGGCCATGAGCCTGGAGTTACCTTAATGAGGAGAAACAGGGCCGACGCCACCACGAGGAAGTAGTAAAGCCTGAAGGGAGTAATTAGCGCTTTCTTTTTCATACACCTCGAGTCAGTCTTTCACTCTGTCCTTCGGCAAGAAGCTCTTTCCGCTGAGGAATTAGAAAGGCCGACATCACTTAGGAGGCTAGTCAGGTTTTACCAATGACCTCTACTGTTTACCGTGATCCACTTCAGAAGCGTGGCTAGAACAACCAACTGAAGGAACTCCATCCGGGCAACACCTCCTTAACATCGCTTATCTCTCGCCAGTTTTCACTAAGCGAGGAGGGTCGCTCCGCTCTTCGATCTAGACCAGCCGCTTCGCTTCTGCCTCTCTAATTGACGCCGGCCTCACTTCGTATTCTGTTTCCTCTTTGAGTCTCAACCTCCCGAATACTCGGTTAACTGCATCCAGAACTGCATAAACAACGCTCTTTTGAACCTCCTCCTCCACAACACATGACCCCGCCAAGACTTTCTCAGTCCTGCCGCAAAGCAATCTCACCCCGACCAGGACCACTTCCTCACTCCCAAGCCTCACAACTTCAACATTGCCCAGCGAGAAGGCACAATCATCGTCAATCAAGCCCTCAATAGCCTGGAGGGCTGCATCCCCAACAAGTCTCAGCGAGTTCTCTCGCGAGCTTGAACCCGATGCGCTTCCAAGAATCTCCAAACCGTTCAAGGAGAGTTCAACTTGCGCGTGAGCCTTATTACCCGAAACCAGCAGATTAACGCCTTCGAAGCAAACCCTATAGCTGTGGGATACCTTTTCCGTTTCAAAGGATAGTCCAGAATGCCTCATCCTGTCAAGGGGCACTTCTGGGATGTCTTTCTTCTGCGCAATACTTATCTTTCTGTGGTCAACTTTTCTTTTTAGCTCGGCGAATAGCGCGGACTCAATGTCGCGGACAAGGTTCTTGGCAGATCGGCTGCCCTCGGTGACAACGTGGATTTCTGCTATGTCGCCGTTCTGGACAGTGATCTCGACAGCCAAAACATCCTTGAGGCCCAAAATCACTTCTTCTGCACGTGCAACCCATGCTGGCTTCCCAAGTCCGTTTTCCAGAGATCTGCCCTCCTTTCAAGGCGAGCCGTGCCCAAAACGATTGGAGAAACTAGCTAACAATAATGATATCAGGATTGCCAACACATGACAATCAGAAACATGCAATCGTCGGACGCATCACTTATCCCACTGATGTCGCCTCTGCCCTTCTACCACAGAACGGTTTCTCCAGGCAACACAAAACTCCGGGGCGTCCGTCCCCTCTTCATCCCGAGCGAGTTTGAGACTGCGCCCTTTCTGTTCAAGGGAACCTCCACACTTCGTGCAGGCCGTCCGTCCCCCAGAAAAGAACGGCTGCCTTGACGACAAGACGCCCCGGTCAGAGGCAGAAGCTAAGCCTACGTATGGCAAGCTTTGTGCCCTGGATCTGAAGCTGGTGGGGCCAAGTTGATGTCTTTACACAATTAATTGATATTCAACGAGATAAGCGTCTTTCCTAAAGCAATTTCTACCCAGATGTTTGTGAACTGTTTTTGTCTCTGGCTGGGGACATCTTCCCCAGAATCTGGCCAATATGAGGAACCCATTGTGGACACACGAGATGGGCCTGGGGAGACTTTCCCCGGATGGGCCAAAGGCCCGGGCAGTGTCGGTCGACGGTGAACAGTACGGGCAAAGAAGTCTCCGCGAAGTTCCTGGCGTGGGATGTCAGATTCTTGCTTCACAGAAGAGAATTACTGGGCATCAGCGAGAAAGGGAGGGTCCAAATTGACCCTCCCCTTGAGGAATTGAATGCGGGCTGATCCTTGACACAGTCTCCGCAGAACTCCGTGTTGCTTCTCGTCTCGTCACCGTCCTCTCCACGGTTACGAAGAAGGTGTGAGAGAATATCTTCACCTTTTCTCGAACGCGCTCTCCTGACCGCGGCTCATCATTTGGCTCTATGCCACTGGCGGAAAGTTCGGGCCATGAATTTCGGATCCGGAAGAAGCGTCTTGCGTTTCAGCCCCGACAAGCCTCTTTCGCAAGGTCTTCCGGTCAATACCGAGTATCCGCGCCGTCATGGTCTTGTTCCCGTTTGCCATGGCAAGAACTTTCCCGATCTCCCCAATCTCGACCTTTCTGACGACGAACCTGAGAGGCTTGAGAGAGTCTCCTCCGTTTCCGCCGGCAGACGGATTTCCGACCTCCTTCAGAAGGTCGCTGTGGAAATTATCCACGCCGGGAGATGAAAGAGTCACGATCCGCTTGACGATGTTTTCCAGCTCTCTCACGTTCCCGGGCCAATCGTACCGGAGGAACAGATTCATCGTGTTCTGGGACAAAAGAGGTTTGTCCATTTCCAACATCCTTGAGTATTTCTCAAGGAAGTAGTCCACGAGGCAAGGTATGTCTGTCTTTCTCTGCCTTACCGGAGGAAGCTTTATTCTGAGAGCAGATAGTCTGTAGAACAGCTCGGCTCTGAATCTCCCGTGCCTGACCTCTTCGTCCAAGTCCTTGCTGGTCGCAGCAATGATCCTGACGTCAACCTTTCGCGGCCTGGTTTCACCGACACGAGTGATTTCTCCATCCTCAAGAACTCTCAGCAGCTTGACCTGGATCTCCAAAGGAAGGTCACCGATCTCATCGAGGAAAAACGTGCCGTTATCGGATTCCTCAAAGAGACCAGTCTTGTCCAGGTTCGCGCCGGTGAAAGCGCCCTTTGCATGGCCGAAGAGCTCGCTCTCAAAAAGATTCCCGGGAAGGGCCGTGCAGTTGCGAGCCAAAAGCCTCCCCGTACTTCTCCTTCCGTGGCTATGAATCGCTCTTGCAACAAGCTCCTTCCCGGTGCCGGTTTCACCTTCGATGAGAACTGGAAAGGGGACCATGGCAGCTTTTTCGACAAACGAGAACACCTCTCTGAGAGAATCCCCTCCCGTCACCATTCCCCATCTAATGATTGGTTTGGAGCGGCGCGAGTCCTTTTCTTTTCGCCTTTCTGCGGGATTCTGGAGCGCAACATCTTTCAGCGACAGGAGTTCCTCTTCCACCTTTTCAGAGTGCCCTTGAGCTCCGAGTTCCTCAAAGAGCGCAAGGCTTGTGAGCAGCTGCTTCCGTCCGTCTTTTCTCGTGGCCCCTGTCCCACACAGAAGTTTCCCAAGAGAGAAGCAAGATTTTGCCAGCTCGAATTTCTCATCAGCGCCCCTCAAGGTTTCGATTGAGAGATCGAACAGTCTTCGTGCCTCATCCACTCTTCCTCGTCTGACCTCTATCTCGCCCAGCACCCTGAGACCCGAGCCTTCCTCATACTTGTCGCCAAGTCTCCTTGAGCAATCGATCGCTCTCTTTGCCGAAGCCTCTGCCTCACTGTCTTTGCCGAGCGCAACCAATACTTCAGCCCTTCTTCTCTCAATCTCGGCTATCATGTCGCCGTTCGGGGCAGTTCTCTCGGCGTCGGTCAGTGCCTGAGAAAGCAGGTCAAGCGCCCTTTCATGGTCAGTTCTCTCAAACAGGAGTTCGCCCAGAAACTCTTTTGCCAGGCACTCCTCTCTGAGAAGGCCTGAAGATTGTGAAAGAGACAAGGCCTCGAGATACAGCGATTCCGTCTCGCCACTGAACCCAAGGAACCTCTTGGCATTCCCGAGGGCTATCAAGGAGCGCACAATTCCCGGGATCCTGTTTATCTTCCTGTTCGCAGCGAGGCTTTCCTCCAGCGTCTTCTCGGCTTGCCTCCACTTACCACTCTTCAAGAGTACCACACCGAGATTGGTAGCCCTTGTTGCGACTTTGAAGTAGTTTCCTGCCTCCCTGTCCAAGGAAAGCGCCGTCTCCAAGTGCTCCCTGGCCCTTGCCCATGAGCATTTGTTCTTCCAGATGAGGCCAAGGTCATTGTGTGCATCGGCGAGAAGGTTACCGAAGCCGTACTTCCGCGCCATCCACAAGGCCTCCTCAAAGAGTTCTTGTGCCTCGGCCCACCTTCCGTCTCTCATGGCAACACTTCCCGAAATCAGAAGGACCTCAGTCCTAAGCTCATTATCATCAAGCTCATTCAGAAAACCCTCTGCCCTGTCCTTGAAATCCTTTGCCCTTTCGACACTGCCGAGAGAAAGCTGAGTCCAAGATGCGAGGATGCAGGCTTTCACGAGAAGCTTAGGATCTTTGTCCCCGGCATCTGCAAGAAGCCCTTCGCAAATCGAGAATGCCTTCCTGAGTTCTCCTTTCCTGAGGCATGAGGTTCCCAGGGAGATGAGAATGCCGTTTACTTCTTCAGGAGAAAGGAGACTCTTGGTCTCGTTGAATTTCAGGATTTCCTCGTAGCAGCGAATGGCCTCGCTCTGGAGGTCACATGTGGAATAGAGTCTTGCCATATCAAGAAGAGCTTCCAACACGTCCTTTGCATCTCCCCTGTTTCGCGCTTCAAGGAGAGCTTCTTCGAAATTCACTTGTGGCTCTTTCCGCGCTGCCATCGCTGCTCACCTCCTTCCTGCTATGAAGTAGTACTTAAGAAACGTAACAAAGAGGTTTCCCAGACTCGGGCGGATTGTACGGACATCCGGGCCTGTGGAGACTATCGCCCCAGCTTTCCCGTTGCCAACCAGACTGTTGTCAGCCATCTTGGTCTGCTTCACCGAAGGCGGCTCGATCCTGCGGCTTGCAGCTGGACCGAGATAGAAAGTTTCGGGACCAGAGCTCGACGCGGTCGGCTCATCGGGATCGCCCATGTCGCCGCTGTGGATAACGGCCGCACTTGTC
This sequence comes from Candidatus Eisenbacteria bacterium, assembly GCA_030017955.1. NCBI lineage: Bacteria > Candidatus Eiseniibacteriota > Candidatus Eiseniibacteriota bacterium. Next base: position 4,791 of record JASEGR010000066.1, on the reverse strand, counting down.
GGTCCTACGACCCCGACCTCGCTCCAAGAGAACGCGACACTGGCGAGAACAAGAGCAATGAAAAAAGCAAACCTTTTCCACTGTGTTCTCATGATAAACCTCCTTCCCAATTGTGGACTGCCGGAAAATAGAAACCCCCGGTTCGGCTCATGAACTGGGGGTTCAGAATCACAAGAGCCAAAAAACCGACTGCTTCCCATGTAATCTCCTCCTTTTCGGCGCAATTGGCGCCTCAGGAAGGGCTGCAGTCTCAAACGCGGATATTATACCCGAGCTCAGACTGAATGTCAACTGGAGTTTTCTCTCAGTGGTAGCACTATTTCGTGCGACTTCTTGAGCCAATCCAGCAGGACTTGTGCCAGAACGTGCTAAGATTATGAACGGAGATGGAACGTGCAGCGCCTGCAAGAGGGTTACGGTGAGGCCCCGTGCTTCTTGTCGTTCAACTGCTTCTTTACTGAACCTGAAGTTTACGGATCGGAGGTAACCGCAGTTTACACGCCGGGCTTAATCGCTTCTACTCGACTTCGAATTCGGAGATGGTTCTCAACTCCCTGAATCGTTTCAGCGCCTCTTCGAGTGAGGCAGCTCTCAACCTCTCGACACCGAAGCTCTCGACGGCGAAGGATGCCATAACCGTCCCGAAAATGACGGCCCGTCGCATGCCTCTTTCGTTCAGGTCGTTTTCGCGTGCAAGGCAGCCCAAGAAACCCCCGGCAAAGGAATCTCCGGCACCTGTCGGGTCAACTATTGCCTCAACGGGATACGCAGGTGCCGAGAAGTAGAAGTTTCTTGTGATAAGCAACGAACCATGCTCTCCCTTTTTCACAATCACGACCATCGGCCCCATCTTGAGAATCTTTCTTGCCGCCCTTATCAAACTCGGATCCCCGGTAATCTCTCTTACCTCGGAATCGTTTATGACAAGAACGTCAACCTTTTGCAGGGTCTCCGCAAGTGCCTCACGTTCAGAACTTATCCAGAAGTTCATGGTGTCGCAGACGGTAAGTCGCGGTGAACTCACCTGGTTCAAAACCTCAAGCTGGAGCTTTGGAGCTATGTTTGCAAGAAATACGTACCTGACCGTCCTGTAGTCCGCGGGAAGTCTCGGATGAAAACCTTCGAACACATTAAGGCAGGTCGATATCGTCTTCCTGTGGTGAAGGTCGTAGTCGTACTCTCCCTCCCATGTGAACGTCCCTCCCGGGAGGAACTCGAGACCACTGAGATCGATATCTGCTTCCTTGAAGATCCTGGTGAAAGCGGGCGGAAAATCTTCCCCGACGACTGCAACCATTCCGACCTTGCACAGCTTGCTCGCGGCGATGGAGAAATACGATGCCGATCCCCCCAAACTCTCTCTCACATCACTGAAAGGCGTCTTCACCTTATCAAGTGCCACCGACCCTACCACGACAACGTCCAAGTTGACCTCCTGTTTAGGTCCTCATTCCCAAACCTGGATTTCCGGGCCACGATAAACTCAACCGGACAGACCCTACATTTTCTCGGGCGCGCTCACGCCCAGAACTCCGAGCCCGTTTCTGAGCACGATCGAAACAGCTTCGACAAGGGCGATCCTTGCTCCTTCGATCTCCTTCTTCTCGCCGACGATCCTGTTCCGCTGATAAAACTGATGGAAACTCTGGCAAAGCTCGTGAAGATAATCTGTCACACGATGCGGCTCTCTGGCGATGGCGCTCCCCTTTATGACTTCAGGGAATATCGCAAGAAGTTTCATCACCCGTGTCTCATCCTGATTCCCAAGGAAGGAGAAATCAATGGATGTCGCTTCAGGGTAAGCTCCTTTTTCTCGTGCAAAAGCTGCGACATTCCTTGCGCGGGCATGGGCATACTGCACATAGTAAACCGGATTCTCCGCCGAAGTTTTCTTCGCAAGGTCTATGTCAAAATCCAGATGGCTTGATGTTCTTCTCATGAGAAAGAAATATCTTGCGGCGTCCCTCCCAACTTCAGTGATCAGGTCCTTGAGCGTTATGAACTCTCCCGCTCTTTTTGACATCTTCACGACTTTTCCTTCGCTCACCAGTCTCACCATCTGAACGGTCATTATTTCGAGCCATCCCCGCGGAATTGCGAGACCCAAAGCTCCTGCCATCATCCTGGGAATATGGCCGTGATGGTCCGGCCCCCATATATCAATCACCTTCTCGAATCCGCGGTCATACTTGTTCTTGTGATACGAAAGATCACCAAGAAAGTAGGTTGGCTCTCCACTACTCCTGACCAGCACTCTCTCCTTCTCCTCCACTGAGCCTTCCATTGAGCCTTCCATCTTGAACCAAAGCGCGCCATCTCTTTCAACCACGAAATTCCTTGTTCTTAGATCGGCCAGAGTCTGCTCCAGCGCACCTTCCGAGCGAAGCGATGATTCCCTGAACCACACATCAAAGACGACATTGTATTCATCCAGCTCACGTCTTTGGGTCTCGATCATCTCTGAAAGAGCATAGTCTCTAAATTTCCCGGTTGATTTCTCAATGAGAGCGATTCTGTCAGGTCCGCTTGAGGCTTTGAGCGCGTTCAACCAATCCAGTCTTCTCTCAGAATCGAGCTTTTCTGCAAGCTCAACCACATATTGCCCCTTGTATCCATCTTCAGGAAAAGGATAGATCACTTGCCCAGAAAGCGCGGACCATCTCGACGCCAGAGATTTCCCGAGAATCTCAACCTGGGTTCCCGCGTCATTAACATAGTATTCTTTGGAGACATCGAAGCCGGCTGCGCCGAGGAGCCTCGCGACTGCGTCTCCGACTGCGGCCGCCCTGCCGTTCACCACGTTAAGCGGACCAACCGGATTTGCACTGACGAATTCAACCTGAACTCTCTTTCCTCCCCCAATCTTTGACGTCCCGTACTCTTCCTTTCTTGCCAGAATCTCTTTCAGCGACTGGACAAGAACTTCTTTCTTGTAGAAGAAGTTGATGAATCCCGGCGGAGTTACTTCGATTTTCTCAATGGAGGACGCGCCGGACTTGAGCTCAGATGCTATTGCCTGAGCGATATCAAGTGGGTTTTTCTTGATAACGGAAGCAAGCGCAAGGGCAATGGAGCTACTCAGATCACCGTGCTCAGGGAGGCGGGGACGTTCGAGCCTTGCCTCCGGGAGAGCATGGCCGTCAGGAATAGGATTCTTGCGGAGATACTCTCTTAGAGCTTCATTTATTTCGCGTTCTATGTTCATTCGGAAGGCTCAACAGCTGACAATCGGGAAGCCGGAATAAGTGATGTGTTCCCGATTTCATTAGTCGGAAAACTCTTCTTTTTCGGCATCGCCCCACAGCCTTTCGAGAAGATAGTATTGCCTGGTTTTCTCATGAAAAATGTGGACAACCACGTCCACGTAATCAATGAGCACCCACCTTTTCCTGGCATAGCCCTCAAGGTGCCAGGCATGGGTTCCCTTTGCTTCGAGCCCCTCCTGAACACTATCCGCGATTGCCCCCACATGCCGCTCACTTTCTCCACTGCAAATGACAAAATAGTCGCAGACTGTACCGAAAGGTTTCAAGTTAAGAACTACTACATCAACAGCTTTTTTCTGAAGGGCAAGCTTCGCGGCCCTGTTAGCAAGTTTGTCCGCAGTCAATTTGTGGTTTTCTCCCGGTCGAGCCTTGTCTTCACTCCACCAAGTCCGACGATGTCTGCCTTCCTCCCGCACTTCTTGCAGCCTCCGTCTGCGACTCCGCATACTCTCGTTGAATAACCGATCCTCTCAACAAGTGTCTCGCCGCACCCCGGGCAAAGCGTGTCCCTGCCATCGTCCATCATTACGTTTCCCAGATAGACATAGTCGAGCTTCCGCTTTCCTATCTCCCACGCTCTCTCAAGAGCCGCAATTGGGGTGGGCGGGCCGTCAAGTTTATATTGAGGAAAACATCTTGAGAAATGAAGCGGTGTATCACGGCCGAGCCGCTCGCTCACCCATTCTACCAAACGTTCAATCTTTTCGTCCGAATCGTTAAGCGTCGGGACAAGGAGATTCGTGATCTCGATGTGAACTCCGGACTTCTTTGCCTCCTCAGCGTTCCTCAGAACAGGTTCGAGGTAGCCCTTGCACACCTTCCTGTAAAACCGCGGCTCCATCGACTTCACGTCAATATTCATTGCGTCGATAACACCAACCACTTTCCTCCATGGGTCCGGATCGAGCATGCCGTTGGTCACCAGCACATTGACAAGCCCCCGCTCTTTTCCGAGAGCGGCCGTCTTCATCAGAAACTCGTACCAGATGAGAGGCTCAGAATAAGTGTACGAAATCCCGATTGAGTTTCTTCTGAGGGCAAGCGACACCAGCTCTTCAGGGCTCACCTCGCTTGTCGGAACCTGAGTCTGAGATATCTCCCAGTTCTGACAAAAGATGCATCTTAGGTTACAACCGTTGGGCCCAACCGAGAGTATCTGACTTCCGGGATAGAAATGATAAAGAGGTTTCTTCTCAATCGGATCCACCGCAACAGAGGCGACCTGCCCATAGTTCACTGCATAGAGTGTTCCGTCGATGTTCGTCTTTCCGAGGCAGAGTCCGGTCTTGCCCGGCTTCAGAGTGCAGTGGTGAGGGCAGAGAACACACCTTGTCACTTCTGAATCGAGCTTGTTATAGAATTCGGCTTCTACCAGTGTTCTCCCTGCCATGGTCAGTTCATCTCGTCGATCGAGGGAGAAAGAAGATGTGAAGGAGAGACCTTAGTGTCGTGTCCCGGAAGTTCCTTGTATATGTCTTTGCCCCTGGACACGACACTTTCATAGGGGCTTCTCGCCCCTCTGACG
>JASEGR010000065.1 GCA_030017955.1 Candidatus Eisenbacteria bacterium | reverse complement strand
GGCGGAGAACTCGGAAGAGTTCGGGGGAGAAGAAATCCCTCCAGGCCTGCCAAGTGTATTTTGAATCAGGCAGAGCTAGAGGGATTTGAAGCCGACCCGAGCGCCTCCTGTGGAGGAAGAGCGACCAGAGGGAGCGTCAGAGAGTAGCTCGCTTGGGCGAGCTGAAGGAGTTTGAGGGAGAACTCTCCCTCATGCTTTGGGGGTGACAGCGAGCCCGCAGGGCAAGCGCAAGAGGGGCGAAGCCCCTATTGAGAGCCGCAGGCGATGCGGAGGGCTTCGGCGGAGAACTCGGAAGAGTTCGGGGGAGAAGAAATCCCTCCAGGCCTGCCAAGTATCCGGGCCTGCAACGAAGTGTTTTTAGATGTGCGCCAGGGGAGAGACATAGATGGGAATCGTTCAAAGAACGACCGAGTTCCTCAAGGAAGTAAGGGTTGAATCGGCAAAGGTGACCTGGCCCAGCAGGAAGGCGCTCAGGGAATCCACGGTCGTTGTGATCGTAGCGGTGACCTTTATCGGAGTCTTCACCGGCGCCGTCGACAGAATACTCTCGATGTTTCTCGGATTCATTATCAGGTGACCGGTGCGAACAAGATCGGAGTGTCCGCAGGCAGCAGTCATAAATGTGTTCTGACGGTTTAGGGGTCTGAAATGCCAAAAGCATGGTACGTGGTCCATACGTATTCGGGGCACGAGAACAAGGTAAGGGAAAGTCTCGACAAGGCAATCAAGTCTCAAAGTCTCGAGGATTACTTTGGCCAGATAGTCGTTGCTACCGAGAAGCACGCCGAGATGAGAAACGGCAAGAGAATGACCGTGGAGCGGAAGACGTTTCCAAGCTACGTGCTTATCGAGATGGAGCTGAACGATGACACGAGAGGCCTCGTCACCGGCATCCCGGGAGTGACAAGATTTCTTTCCACCGGGACCAGACCTTCTGAACTCCGGGAACCCGATGTGAAAAGAGTTCTGGGACAGATGGATTCTTCGAAGGCCACCGCAGAGGTGCCTTTCAAGCTCGGTGAGCACGTAAGAGTCGTTGACGGTCCGTTTTCGAATTTCACGGGCGTCGTTGATGAGATAAATGCCGAGAGGGGAAAGCTCAAAGTCATGGTGAGTATTTTCGGGCGTGGGACGCCCGTTGAGCTCGACTTCCTCCAGGTGAAACCGATCTGAGGTGACGTCATGGCTAAGACTGTAACGGCAACGGTGAAATTTCAAGTCCCTGCCGGGAATGCGACTCCTGCTCCACCTGTAGGGCCGGCGCTGGGGCAGTACGGAATAAACATAATGGAGTTCTGCAAGGCATTCAATGCAAGGACTGCGAACCAGCCGGGACTCATAATCCCCGTTGTGATCACAATCTATCAGGACAAATCGTTCACGTTTGTCACGAAGACTCCTCCTGCTTCGGTTCTCCTGAAGAGGGCGGCCGGGATTGCAAAGGCATCCGGCGAACCGAACAAAACCAAAGTGGGCAAAGTCACGATGGCCCAGGTGAAGGAGATTGCCGAGCTGAAGAAAGTTGACTTGAACGCGAACGATATCGGGAAGGCAGCAAACATGATAAAGGGGACTGCGAGAAGCATGGGCATAGAGGTCGAGGAATAACTCAGGCGGACAGAATATGAAAACGGGAAAGCGGTTCAGAAAACTGGAAGAGATAGTCAGCAGTGAGCCGGTGGGTCTTGAAGAAGCCGTTGAGGCAGTCAAGAAGACTGCCACAGCCAAATTTGATGAGACGGTTGAACTTGCTGCAAGACTCGGCGTGGATCCGAAACACTCCGAGCAGCTTGTCAGAGGGACGGTCGTCCTTCCATTCGGCACGGGAAAATCGGTGAAGGTGCTTGTCATCACGAAGGGCGAAAAAGAGAAAGAGGCGCTCGAAGTCGGAGCCGATTTTGTGGGCGGCTCTGAGTATGTCAAGAAGATCCAGGACGGGTGGCTTGAGGCAGAAAAAATAGTCGCGACTCCGGACATGATGGGTGAGGTCGGGAAACTCGGGAAGATACTCGGCCCGAGGGGACTGATGCCCAACCCCAAGAGCGGAACAGTCACCTTTGATGTTGCAAAGGCAGTGAAGGATCTGAAATCGGGGAAAGTCGAGTTCAGGGTAGACAAAGGAGGAAACGTTCATGTTCCAGTAGGCAAGGCCTCCTTTGACAAACAGAAACTCGTTGAGAATATAAAAACACTGGTCAGAGAATTGGTTCGTGCAAAGCCTGCTGCGGCCAAGGGCCAGTACCTTAAGAAAGTCAAGCTCAGTACAACGATGGGACCGGGGATAACGTTAGACACTCAATCTGTCCTTCAGATGTTCAAGTAGGAAGTTACTGACAAAGAGGGGCAAGGGAAACAATGCCGTCAAAAACTCAAAAGGTAGAGAGAGTAGATTTCCTGGCAAAGAAACTATCTTCATCCAAAGGAGTCTATCTTACCGACTTCACCGGGATGGATGTGGATACTGTTTCGCTTCTTCGCCGGAAGCTGAAGGAAGTGGATGCAGAGTACCTTGTGGTGAAAAACACTCTGGCCCGCCTTGCAGCCAAGCAGGAAGGGCTTGACCTTCTCACTCCGCACTTCGAAGGTCCCACCGGACTTGCGATCGCAAACAAGGACGAGCTCAGCCCGGCCAGGATTCTTGCGGCTTTCCGCAGGGAGCATGATACCCCTCGCCTGAAACTTGCGCTTGTCGAGGGAACTATTGTCGGAGAGAAGCAGATTGGTGTACTGGCCGGTCTTCCGGCCAAGGATGTGCTTTTTGGCCAGGTGGCCGGCGCTCTGAAGAAGCCAATGTTTGTCCTTGGTTTCTATCTTCAGACCGCTGTCAGACAGCTTCTTGTCGGCCTGGACTCGCTGGCCAAGAAAAAGGAAGCAGCAGGGCCGGAGACCGGCGTGCAAGAGACAAAGCAAGAGACAAAGAATGAGAGTGATGCATCCAATTCACAGAGCCAACCCCCGGAGGTGAAAGATGACACCAGTGAACAAAACTAGTACGAAGAAGGAAACGGTGAAGAAGAAGGCTTCTGACCATGATGAAGCAGCAGGGACAACCGGAACTATGGAGGGAGATGTGGAGGCTTCGAACGTTGAAAGAGTAATCGGGTATCTCGAGAAGATGACTCTTCTCGAAGTGAACGATCTTGTGAAAAAAATGGAAGAGAAGTTCGGAATTTCGGCATCCATGCCGATGATGGCTGCCGCTGCTCCCGCCGCCGGTGCCGCGCAGGCCGCAGCTCCAGCGGAAGAGCAAACTGAATTTGACGTCGTCCTGACCGTTGCGGGTGAGAAAAAACTCCACGTAATAAAGGAGGTCCGCACGATAACGGGACTTCCTCTCAAAGAGGCAAAGGACCTGGTTGAGGGAGCGCCGAAGGTGGTCAAGGAAAAGGCATCGAAGGGTGAAGCGACTGAGATCAAGACCAAGCTCGAGGCCGTGGGCGCAACCGTTGAGATTAAGTAACAGAGCCGAGAGGGCTTACGGCGTGCTTTCTTCGCGGAACACGGACGTCCGGTGAAGCTTCATGAAACGATACTCAACCCAAAGAGGTGAGTGACTTGAAGTTGAAGAGGAAGGAAAGAACGAGCTTTTCCACGAGCGAGGACATCCAGCTTGTCGAAGTTCCTAACCTGCTGGATATCCAGCTTGAGTCTTTCAAGAGCTTTCTCCAGGCCAAGGTCGACCCTTCGAGGAGGGATAACGTAGGCCTTCAGGAAGTGTTCAACAACATCTTCCCCATTGCTGATACGCGAGAGATGTACTCTCTCGAATTCGTTAGCTACGACCTGGGAGAGCCAAAGTATTCGGTTGAGGAATGCCAGGAAAGAGACCTCACATTCTCCGTTCCGCTCAAAGCAACGTTGAGACTGAGAATCAAGGAGGTTGCGGGCGGTGAGAAGAGGGACAAGGAGATCATGGAGCAGGAGGTATACCTCGGTGAGCTCCCCATGATCACCAGGAACGGGACCTTCATAATAAACGGGGCTGAAAGAGTGATAGTGAGTCAGCTCCACAGGTCTCCGGGAGTTTTCTTTGAAGAAGCAACTCATCCCAGTGGAAAGAAACTCTACTCGGCGAGGATCATTCCTTACAGAGGATCATGGGTGGAGTTCAGCGTCGACGCCAATGACATTATGTACTTTCACATAGATAAGAAAAGGAAGCAGCCGATCGCAATCCTTCTCAAAGCCCTTGGTTACGTTTCAGACAAGGAAATCCTTGAACTTTTCTATGACGTGAAGCGTGCCGAGATAAGTTCATCAAAGGCAAAGAGGCAGGAGCTTGCGGGTCTGATTTCCGCCGAGAATGTCGTCAGAAAAGACACGGGGGAGGTAGTCCTTGAGGCAAACGAGGAGCTCACTGAAGCCAGGCTGGATGAGCTCAGGAAGTCAGGGAATACGCATATAAAGTATTTTGAAATACCTGCAAGAGATGAAGTGGACATGATCAGAAACACCTTGCGGAAGGATACGACCAGGACCCAGGAGGACGCTCTCTCCAGGATATACTGTCTCATAAGACCCGGCGAAACTCCGCGTCCCGACACAGCCAGAGACATAGTCAAGAAGCTTTTCTTCAATCCCAAGCGATACGACCTGGCAAAGGTGGGCCGGTACAAGCTCAATCAGAAATTGCTCCACGAGTCTATACTCGGTGACAAGCTGCGCAAGAAATCTCTGGGACTCGAGCCGCCTTCCGACGACAAGAACACGCTGTGCAAAGAAGATTTCATTTCGATCATCAAGTACCTGATGCTTCTGAGACTCTCCGGTTCGATCAGGGTTGGCGGGGAGGAGATCCTTGCGACCACGGACGACATCGACCATCTGGGAAACAGAAGAGTCCGCTCTGTCGGCGAGCTGCTTGCAAACCAGTTCAATATCGGCCTTGCGAGGATGGCAAGAATAATCAGGGAAAGGATGAGTCTCCAGGAGCCGGAGGCGATGACCCCTGCGGATCTCGTGAACGCAAGGACGATCTCGGCAGTAATACAAAGCTTCTTCGGAAGCAGCCAGCTTTCGCAGTTCATGGATCAAACAAATCCTCTTGCTGAGTTGACTCACAAGAGGCGTCTGAGCGCCCTGGGTCCGGGTGGATTGTCCAGGGACAGGGCAGGTTTTGAAGTGAGGGACGTCCACTACACTCATTACGGCCGGATATGCCCCATCGAGACACCCGAGGGGCCGAACATAGGACTCATATCTTCACTCAGCACCTACGCCAGGGTCAACGAGCTTGGTTTTCTCGAAACGCCTTACTGGAAAGTGAAGAACGGGGCAGTTGACAAGAAGGAGCTTGTCTTTCTCTCAGCGGATGAGGAAGACAGGCACAGGATAGCCCAGGCGAATGCACCATTGGACAAGAGAGGAAAACTTCTTCTGGACAGAAACCCCGTGAGGTATAGAGGAGAATTTCCAGAGGTTGCGCCCGACGAGGTTGAATTCATGGATGTCTCGCCCATGCAGCTTGTGAGTCCCGCAGCGGCCCTCATTCCCTTCCTTGAGCATGACGACGCGAACAGGGCTTTGATGGGTTCCAACATGCAGAGACAGGCGGTGCCGCTTCTTGTGCCGGAACCGCCTCTTATCGGGACCGGACTTGAGGAAAAGGTTGCCGAAGATTCGGGTGCACTTATCATCTCCAGCACCAGCGGAGTTGTGGAATCGGTCTCCGGCGACATGATAGTGATAAGGCCGGACGGGGTGAAGGAGGGCTCAGATTTCGGAGACATGGAGATATACAACCTCCTCAAATTCAAGAGATCGAATCAGGACACAAGCATTAATCAAAGACCGCTTGTGAAGGAAGGTGAGACGGTAAGAAGGGGGCAGGTGATCGCCGATGGTGCCGCGACCCGGGATGGAGAACTCGCCCTCGGGACAAACACCCTCGTCGCATTCATGCCGTGGGGCGGCTACAACTTCGAGGACGCAATCCTTGTCAGCGAACGGCTCCTGAAGGGCGACAAGTTTACGTCGGTGCACATCGAGGAGTTTGAGCTCCAGGTAAGAGACACTAAAAGAGGTGTGGAGGAAGTAACCCGTGAAATTCCGAATGTGAGCGAGGATGTCACGAAGAACCTTGACGAAGAGGGAATCGTGATGATCGGGGCCAAGGTCAAGGCCGGGGACATCCTTGTCGGCAAGGTAACTCCGAAGGGAGAAATCGAGCATTCCCCGGAGGAAAGGCTCCTAAGGGCAATCTTCGGCGAGAAGGCGGGTGACGTAAGGGACGCTTCGCTCAAGGCTCCTCCTGGAATGGATGGGATTGTAACGGAGATAAAGGTCTTTTCGAGGCGCGAGAAGAACGAGTCCTCCAAGAAGCAAGAGAAAAAGGAAATGGAGAGGCTCAAGCGTCTTACAAGGAAAGAGAAACAGAGGGTTGTCGAGATCAGGAACAGAGAGCTCGCTGACATTCTGGCCGGTAGGACGGCAAGAAAGGTGATCTCGGCCAGGACGGGGAGGACGGTCATTCAGGAAGGAAGAAAGATCACTCCCCAGCTTATCGACAAGATTGAGTTCGCCGAACTTGCCTGGGGCACGCCGATTGTCAGGGATTCAAGAACGAACGAGAAGATATGGGACAGGATACAATCTGCCCTTGCCAGCATGGAGAGGGTGGAAAAGCAGCTCGAGAAGGACATCGAGAAGGTTCAGCGCGGAGACGAGCTTCCTCCCGGAGTGGTCAAGCTTGTCAAGGTGTTCGTGGCAAAGAAGAGGAAGCTTTCGGTAGGAGACAAGATTGCCGGAAGACACGGCAATAAGGGAGTGGTGGCAAAGATACTTCCCGAAGAAGACATGCCCTACCTTGCCGACGGCACTGATGTTGACATCGTCCTCAATCCTCTTGGAGTTCCATCAAGAATGAATCTGGGACAGGTTCTTGAAACGCACCTGGGCTGGGCTGCTGAAAAACTCGGGATGAAGGTTTCTTCGCCGGTCTTTGCCGGAGCCACTGTGGACATGATCAAAGCCACTTTGAAAGACGCCGAACTTCCGGAAGATGGTAAGGCCGTTCTCTATGACGGGAGAACAGGAGACCCATTCGACCATAGAGTCACTGTCGGCTTCATCTACACGATGAAGCTTTCTCATCTGGTTGACGACAAGATGCATGCCAGATCGATAGGACCGTACTCACTTGTCACGCAGCAGCCTCTTGGAGGTAAGGCGCAGTTCGGCGGTCAGAGATTTGGGGAAATGGAGGTGTGGGCGCTTGAAGCATACGGCGCCGCTTACACGCTGCAGGAACTTCTTACAGTGAAGTCTGATGATGTCAGCGGACGGTCTCGCATTTACGAAGCAATAGTGAAGGGAGAAAACCCACCCGAACCTGGAATTCCAGAGTCTTTTAACGTGCTTGTGAAAGAACTTCAGGGTCTTTGTCTGGATGTCCAATTTGAGGGGAACTAACGCTTAGAGGGGCTTTCCACCCAAGGAGTGTGAGGAAATGCAGGAAAGTCTTGGACTTAAAGGTTTCATAATGCCCGGCGGAAGGATGAGTCTGACCAGAGGCGAAGAAAGAGAGCCCGGGAGGAAGCTCAGCTTCAACGCCATCCGTATTCAATTGGCTTCTCCTGAGGTGATAAGGAGTTGGTCCCACGGAGAAGTCCTGAAACCTGAGACCATCAACTATCGTTCCTTCAAACCGGAGAAAGACGGGCTTTTCTGCGAGCGGATCTTCGGTCCGGTGAAAGACTGGGAATGCAGCTGCGGGAAATACAAGAGAATTCGCTATCGCGGAGTCATATGCGATAGGTGCGGGGTTGAAGTCACGCAGTCCAAAGTACGGCGGGAACGGCTCGGACACATCGAGCTCGCAGTTCCGGTTTCCCATATCTGGTATTTCAAAAGCGTGCCTTCCCGGATAGGGCATTTGCTTGACATGTCAATAAGGGACCTCGAGAGAATCCTCTACTACGAGTCCTTTGTCGTGATCGATCCCGGGAAGACCAGCTTCAGAAAGAAAGAGCTCATTTCTGAGGAAGAGTTCTATGAGGCGGTTTTGACCCCTGACCTTGGTCTCGTTGCAAAGATGGGAGGCGAGGCCATTAGGGATCTTCTCTGCCAGATTGATCTTGAGGAGCTTTCGGCTGAGCTCAGGGCTCAATCAAGGATCGAAACTTCTCTTCAGAGGAAAAGAGAAACTCTCAAGAGATTGAGGATAGTGGAGGCATTCAGGCAGAGCGGGAACAGGCCCGAGTGGATGATTCTCGGAGTTGTTCCGGTGCTGCCGCCGGAGTTGAGGCCGCTTGTGCCGCTCGAAGGCGGAAGGTTTGCGACTTCAGATTTGAACGATCTATACAGAAGAGTCATAAACAGGAATAACCGCCTGAAGAAGCTCGTTGAGATCAAAGCTCCTGAGGTGATCCTGAGAAACGAGAAGAGAATGCTTCAGGAAGCAGTGGATGCGCTTTTCGATAACGGCAGAAGGACAAGAGCTGTTCGGGGTCAGGGCAACAGGCCGCTTAAGTCCCTCAGCGACATGATGAAGGGAAAACAGGGGCGTTTCAGACAGAATCTTCTCGGAAAAAGGGTTGACTACTCCGGCCGCTCCGTGATTGTCGTCGGACCCGAGCTGAAACTGAATCAGTGCGGAATCCCGAAGATGATGGCTCTCGAGCTCTTCAAACCTTTCATAATAAGAAGGCTTGAGGACAAGGGATTCGTTCAAACGGTGAAGGGTGCAAAGAGATTGCTTGAGAGAGAAAAGCCCGAGATATGGGACATCCTCGGAGAGATAATCAAAGATCACCCGGTTCTTCTGAACAGGGCGCCCACTCTGCACAGACTTGGCGTCCAGGCATTCGAACCGGTGCTGGTTGAGGGAAAGGCAATAAAGATACATCCTCTTGTCTGTGCCGCATTCAATGCGGATTTCGACGGAGATCAGATGGCGGTGCATGTTCCGCTTTCATTCGAAGCTCAGATTGAGACAGCCCAACTGATGCTTGCGCCCCATAACATACTTTCCCCCGCGAATGGAAAGCCGATAGCGACGCCAAGCCAGGACATAGTTCTGGGATGTCACTACCTCACGAAGGACAAACGCGGGAGTGGCGATGAGGCGAAAACCAAGCTCTTCGCCGACCTGAGAGAAGTGAGGGCGGCCTATGATCGCGGTGCGATCGGACTCCACGACAACATAAGGCTCTCGCTGAACGGGAAGAGGATCGTTACGACCGTGGGACGTTCTCTTTTCAACGACATTGTTCCATCAGGTCTTGATTTTGTTAACAAGGAGCTCGACAAGAAAGCTCTTGAAGAGCTGGTAGGCGAGTGCTACAGGAAGCTCGGCGTTGAGGTGACTGCCGCGTTCCTTGACGACCTGAAGGATCTCGGGTTCGAGTATGCAACGAAGGCAGGCATCACTGTAGGAATAGATGACATAGTCATCCCTGTCGAGAAAAGCGCAATACTTGATAAGGCGAGGAGGGATGTTGACAAGATAAGGCAGCTATACAGAAAAACTGTAATTACTGACGGTGAGAGATACAACAAAGTGATTGATACATGGACGCATGCCACGACTGAGGTGGAAGAGGCAACGTTCAGCGGATTGAAGAAAGAGACAGAAGGCTTCAATCCGATCTTCATGATGGCCGAATCCGGTTCAAGGGGCAGTAAGGAGCAGATTAGGCAGCTTGCCGGAATGAGAGGCCTCATGGCGAAGCCCCAGAAGAAAATCACCGGTGGTCTTGGTGAAATCATTGAATCGCCTGTCACGAGGAACTTCAAGGAAGGGCTCACCGTTCTTGAGTACTTCATCTCCACCCACGGAGCAAGGAAGGGCTTGGCTGACACCGCCCTCAAGACCGCTGACGCAGGGTACCTCACGAGGAGGCTTGTTGATGTTGCCCAGGATGTGATCATTATCGAAGAGGACTGCGGGACCATTCTCGGTCTTGAAGTGGGCGCATTGAAAGAGGGCGAAGAAGTCATTGAGCCGCTTGCAGACCGTATTCTCGGGAGAGTCGCAGCAGAGGAAGTAACGAGCCCCCTGACCAACGAGGTTCTTCTTGAGGCCGGGGAAGAGATTACCGAGGATGCGGCGGAAGCCGTGGACGAGGGTGGAATCGAGAGGGTCAGGATTCGTTCGGTTCTCACGTGTGAATCGAAGCGTGGAGCGTGTATAAGATGCTACGGCAGAAATCTCGCCACCGGTAAGATGGTTGATATCGGCGAGGCAGTGGGGGTCGTGGCGGCCCAGAGCATCGGAGAACCTGGTACGCAGTTGACCTTGCGGACATTCCACATCGGCGGAACTGCTTCGAGAATCGTCGAACAGTCGAAGATAAGGGCCAAGTGCAAGGGATCGGTCAAGTTCAAGAACGTTGAGACCGTGACCTTCCCCGGAGGGATTGGCCTCGTAGTTCTGGGACACAAAGGGGAAATTCAGGTTCTCGATGAGTCAGGCAGGCTGAAACACAAACACAGTCCTCCCTACGGCGCAAGGCTGGTTGTGGAAGATGGCGCAAAGGTGGAGGAAGGGGCTGAGCTCTTCGAGTGGGACACCTATAATACTCCTATCCTTAGCGAACGGTCGGGCTTCACAAGACTGGGGGACGTTGAGGAGAAAAGGACGATTAGGGACGAGGTCGATGAGAATACGGGACTGAGACTTCTCGTCATAGTCGAAGACAAGATCAAACAGCTTCAGCCGCACGTTGACATCGTTGATTCCAAAGGGAAGAGAATGGCCCATTATCCTCTTCCAACTGGCGCGAGACTCGAGGTCCGTGACGGGCAGAAGGTTGAGGCAGGAACCACTCTTGCGAGAATAAGAAGAGAGATTTCGAAAACAAGAGACATAACCGGAGGCCTGCCGAGAGTCTCGGAGCTGTTTGAGGCGAGAAAACCCAAGGATCACGCAATTGTCAGTGAGGTTGACGGAAGAGCCGAGCTTGGTGAAGTGACAAGGGGCTTAAGAAGGATAACGATCAAGGGTGAGACCGGGGATGAGAGTGAGTATCAGATTCCGCAGGGAAGGCATCTCTATGTTCAAGACGGAGATGCTGTGAAAGCCGGCGAACGGCTGACCGAGGGGCCAATCAATCCCCATGATATCCTGCGAATAAAGGGAATAAAGGAAGTCCAGGAGTATCTTGTAAATGAGATTCAGGAGGTTTACAGGCTCCAGGGTGTGAGGATAGACGACAAGCACATCGAAGTCATAGTGAGGCAGATGCTGCAGAAGGTAAGGATTGACGACCCTGGAGACACGTCCTTCCTGGAAGGTGAGCAGGTTGACAAGATACAGCTCAAGGAGGAACAGGAAAGGGTTGTCAGTGATGGCGGACAGCCGGCCAGCTATGACCCTCTTCTTCTTGGGATAACCAGGGCCTCGCTTACGACGGAAGGATGGATCTCTGCGGCTTCGTTCCAGGAGACGACAAGGGTTTTGACCGAAGCTGCGATACACGGAGGCAGGGATGAGTTGAGGGGACTCAAAGAAAACGTCATAATAGGTCATCTTATTCCTGCCGGCACCGGGTTGAACAAGTACAGAAAGTTGAGGCTTGCGGACGAAATAGACTTTTCTCAGGCAAAAAAGGCAGCTGAGGCAAAAACCGCTTGACTTATGGCCCAAAAGGCCATAAATTTTAAGTTTTGTGCCACCGGAGGAGGAGATCTTGCCGACATTAAGTCAGCTCGTCAGAAAAGGCAGGGAGCAGGTTCAGAAAAAAACGGCGTCACCTGCGCTGAGAGAGTGCCCTCAGAAACGGGGTGTTTGTACCAGAGTGTACACAACAACGCCCAAGAAGCCGAACTCGGCTTTGAGAAAAGTAGCGCGAGTCAGACTCACGAACAGCATTGAAATAACCTGCTATATTCCTGGCGAGGGTCACAACCTTCAGGAGCATTCAATTGTGCTTGTGAGGGGCGGAAGAGTTAAAGACCTCCCCGGAGTCAGGTATCACATAATAAGAGGTACTCTCGATACCGGCGGAGTTGAAGGAAGAACTCAGAGCAGATCGAAGTACGGGACTAAAAGGAAGAAAGTTGCCTAGCGTGAGGTAAAGTTCGTGCCAAGAAAAAGAGTAGCAGCAAAAAAAGAGATTGGTGAAGACCCGCAGTTCAAAAGCGTTCTGATTTCAAAGCTTATAAGCGTCATCATGAGGCGGGGAAAGAAAAGCATCGCCAAGCGGATAGTCAGCGATTCGCTCAAGATAGTCCAGGAGAAGACCGGCCAGGACGGACTGTCCGTATTCAAGCAGGCTCTCAACAATGTCAAACCCATTGTTGAGGTGAAGTCCAGGCGTGTCGGAGGTGCCACCTATCAGGTGCCTGTCGAAGTCAGGGCCGATCGCAGGATAGCTCTGGGCTTGAGATGGCTCGTGGGCTTCTCGAAAAGCAGGCCGGACCACACGATGCAGGAGCGTCTGGCCGCCGAGATAATCGCAGCATCGAAGAACGAAGGGCCGGCGGTCAAGAAAAGAGAAGACACACACAAGATGGCTGAGGCCAACAAGGCTTTTGCCCACTACCGGTGGTAATGGGAATCACAGGAGGATTTGGTAGTGCCAAGAGAAAGCCCGTTGGCGAACACGAGGAATATCGGCATCATGGCTCACATAGATGCCGGAAAAACGACCGTCACCGAGAGGATTCTGTTCTACACGGGAAGGGTTCACCGAATGGGTGAGGTACACGACGGCGCCGCAACGATGGACTGGATGGAACAAGAGAGGGAGCGCGGCATTACGATTACTTCTGCTGCGACTACCTGCAGCTGGCGTGATCACAGGATAAACATAATTGATACGCCCGGCCACGTTGATTTCACCGTCGAGGTGGAGAGATCACTCAGAGTCCTGGATGGAGCCGTTGCGGTGTTCTGCGGAGTGGGTGGAGTTGAACCGCAATCTGAGACCGTGTGGCGTCAGGCTGACAAATACAGAATTCCACGGCTGGCTTTCATAAACAAGATGGACAGAATTGGGTCGGACTTCGAGGGCACGGTAACACAGATGAAAGAGAAACTCGGGTCGCTCGCCATCCCGATTCAGATCCCGGTCAACGTTGGTGACAATTTCGTGGGGATTATTGACCTTGTTGATGATGTCTTTGTCACCTACGAGGAAGACAGCCTGGGTTCGAATTTTTTCGAGCAGCCAATTCCGGGTGAGATGAAGAAAGAGACGGAAGCGAAGAAACACTCAATGATTGAGAAAGTTGCGGATTTTGATGAAGACCTTCTGGTTGAGTATCTCGATGAGGAAGAAATTTCCCCTGAGCTTATTAGAAAAGCGATAAGAAACGCAACAATCGGAGGCCATGTGGTTCCGGTGCTCTGCGGCGCTGCATTCAGAAACAAGGGGGTTCAGAAACTACTGGATGCGGTGGTTGACTACCTGCCGTCGCCGCTTGATATCGCGCCGGTGGATGGATTCGACATTGATACGCAGGAGAAGCTTCAGAGGAAGCACTCGGACAAAGATCCTTTTTCTGCACTCGTATTCAAGATTGCCAACGATCCTTTTGTGGGAAAGCTTGTCTATGTAAGAGTCTACTCGGGTGTTCTTGCTACGGGTCACATGATTCTCAATGCAAGGACAGGGCGGACTGAGAGAGTGGGCCGTCTGGTTCAAATGCATGCAAACAAGAGAGAGGAAATCTCCGAGGCCTATGCCGGTGAGATTGTGGGAGTCGTCGGCATGAGAAACGTCGTGACCGGCGACACTCTTTGCAGCAAGAAAGAGCCCATTGTCCTCGAATCGATACATTTCCCTGCGCCGGTAGTTTCGGTCGCCATCGAGCCAAAGACCAAGGCCGATGAGGAAAAACTCATGGTGGCGCTCGATAAACTTTCCGTTGAGGATCCGACCTTCAAAGTCAGAACCGAGCCTGAGACAGGACAGACACTGATTTCCGGGATGGGCGAGCTTCATCTCGAGATTCTCGTGGACAGGATGTTGAGAGAATTCTCTGTTGAGGCAAATATCGGAAGGCCTCAGGTTGCCTACAAGGAAACGATTACGGATGCGGCTGAGGCAAGAGGCAAGTTCATAAGACAGAGCGGCGGGAAGGGGCAGTACGGCGACGTTGTCTTGAAAGTGGAACCGTACACCGGCTCCGAAGGATTCCTCTTTGAAAGCAAGATTGCCGGCGGAGTCATACCAAGGGAATTCATCCCTGCAGTGCGTAAGGGTGTGCTGGATGCGCTTGAGAATGGAATTCTTGCAGGGTATCCAGTGATAAATGTCAAAGTGATGCTCATCGACGGAAGCTATCATGACGTTGATTCATCGGAAGTTGCTTTTCGGGTTGCAGGCTCGATGGCTTTCAAGGAGGCAGCCCGGAAGGCGGGGCCGAGACTTCTCGAACCCGTGATGGATGTCGAGGTGGTTATTCCTGAGGAATACGTCGGTGATGTGTCAGGAGATCTTTCCGGAAGAAGAGGGAGAATCGGCGGAATGTTTGTAAGAGGGAATGCTAAGGTTATTGCCGCAACCGTACCTCTCGCGGAAATGTTTGGCTACGCGACAAGGCTTCGCTCTCTCAGTCAGGGGAGAGGCGTTTTTACGATGCAGTTCGCAAGGTACGAACCCGTGTCGGCAGCTCTCGCAGACCAAATAGTTGCAAAAGTGAGGGGGTAAAAGATGGGAAAGCCTAGGTTTGAGCGTACGAAGCCGCATGTGAATATTGGTACGATAGGGCATGTGGATCATGGTAAGACGACGTTGACGAGTGCGATAACGATGTGTTTGAACAAGCGAGGATTAGCGGAGGTACGAACGTATGACAGTATAGATAATGCGCCTGAGGAGAAG
>JASEGR010000064.1 GCA_030017955.1 Candidatus Eisenbacteria bacterium | reverse complement strand
CTTGTAATATGACCGTGGTAACAATGACCACCAGATTGATTCACCCGAGCCGTCACATCACTTAGTTCAACTGTGGCTCGCCCCTCACCAACCTCTCCCCCCTGGGGAGAGGATCAAGGTGAGGGGAGCATCCCCGAATTTGCTTATCCCGAAGGATGAATCTTCTTTCTTATCTTCTCGATTATCTGCCTTTCAAGCTTTCCTGAAGAATAACAGGGGAGTAAATCTCCAGCCCAATAACTCTCCGTTGTTTTCATAATCGCTCCCACCTGAACGGTGACAACCGGCATGGTTCTCACGAGGATGTTTATTGTCCAGCTGAGGCCTCTCCAGGGGCCCGAGCTAATAACGTCGGTTGTGCAAAAATCTTCAATCCCTGACCGAACAGACTTTCTTTCCTTGGTTACGATTAGAAAGCTCCGTGGGTCCGTCTGCCCCGTCATGCTGTCAACGACGCCGATGGTCCTGTCAACTCTGTCTATTTCTTCGCCGCTCTCTCTCAGTACATCCAGAATGGCGCTCTTTACGACCTCAACGCTCACGCCGTAAGATTGAACCGCCTTGAACCTTCTCTGTGTGGAAAACGTCGTGAATGTAGTGTCCGTCTCCGCCTGGACACACCCAACGGGATAGGCGCCAATCCGGCCACAGGCAGAAAGACCCCTGCAGGGTGAATCGTTATCAAGATAGTAGTTACCCTCAAACTCGTCGCAAAAAAGCGGATCCTCAGAGATGTCTCCGTTCACGCTCTGCCACAAATTGTAGTTTCCCTGGGCATTTCTCCAGACGTTATTGCACGAGATCGATGCGTTATTGGCGCGACCTTCACAGTAAATTCCATATCCGTAGGTGCTGTTTGCGATGATGTTTCTGTCTATGGTCGGACTGGACACGCCATCGAACTGAATGCCGGCCCCCCACCCGCTCTCACTCCTGTTTTTCACCATCGTATTCCCTCTTACTATCGGAGAAGAGTACGCAAAGACGGAGACCGCCCCGCCGGCTATCGCCGAGTTGTATTCGAAACGGTTATGTTCAATCCTCGCGTTTGAATAGTCCTGGCAGGCAACTCCGCCGCCCTTCCCAACAGCAAGCTCGACTCTCCCTTGCGCGGCCGTTTCACCCACTTCGTCCCCCCCCGATGCAATAAATCCTCTGGTAACATTCCTGACAAAGATGTTTTCCCTTATCTCCGGGGTTGACTGCGAGCACCAGATCCCGCCGCCGGTTCCACTCAAATTCTTCTCAAAAATATTCTTGGAGATGAGACATCCGCTCCACTGGCATCCTAGCCCGCCCCCGTATCCTCCTTCTGTGCTGTTTGAGCTTATCAGATTCCGTGACACAACTGGGTTTGCCCCCGAAATCCACACACCCCCTCCATACCTGCAACGAGCTCCATTCTCTGAGATCTTATTGTCCTCCAGAACCGGATGGGCGCCTTCCAGGACGCATATCCCGCCCCCTGCGCCATCAGTCTTGCCCATCGGGGATGCGTTCCGTGACACGATATTCTCGGTAACAGAATGCGCCGATTTGTCACCGTAGCAGAGTATGCCTGCCCCGACTTCTCCGAGATTTCCTTCTATTCTGTTTCGAACAAAGGTCGCCTCTCCGGCTTCGAAGTACACTCCGCCACCCCAGGTACTATCCCCCCCGTTGGAAACTATCCTGTTGTTCGTTATGGTTGGAGAGGAATTGACATAGAGCCCGCCACCGACAAATATCGAAAGCTCCGCATTGAAAGTCCCTCTTCCCTTTGTAATGGTGAATCCCTCCAGCACAGTCTTTTTGTCTTCATTACCCGATGTCCTGACAACGGAACCTGGTCCCTTGCCCTGGATAATAGTCTCAAATCTGACAGGGTCCCGCTCCGCGTAGTTCGCCGATGCGCCTCCCAAGAGAACGATCCCTTTCTTGAGCACGATGTTCTCTTCGTACGTTCCGGATGCGGCTAGGATTGTGTCGCCATACGAGGCCTTGGCAATTGCGGATGAGATCTTCTTCTGATCGGATGGAACTCTTATCGTCTTGGCAAGAGCAAGATTGGGGGTTCCTACCAGAATGGCAAGAAAGAGAAACACAGCCTTCAAGGAATTACCTCTTATTTCATCATCTCTCTTACAGTTGATGTGACCAGCTTCAGAAGTTCTTCATCTTTCATCAAGGGCTTATCTTTTCCCTTCCCGACAGGCGTCTTTTCGCAGTAATTACAGCTCTCACAGATTGAGGGTGGGATTTCCTGTCCATTCAGCTTTCTCAGTTCGATGAGACGCGAGACTTCCTCTTTCGGGAGCACGTTCACGTTTCCCAGAGCCCTGGCAACAAGCAATACTCTGGCAAACTGTTCAACCATCTCCATCTTGTCCGTTGCTTCGTCAATGCTCTTCCCAAGTGTGAGAGCTCCGTGATTAGCCAGAAGAAAAGCATTCGACTTGTGGATATGCGGGAGTATCGCTTTTGGGACTTCTTCGGTAGAAGGCGTTCCGTAGCGCGTTAGCGGAACCGGACCAACCGTGAGAATGAGCTCCGGAAGAATGCACTGTGCGAGATCAATCCCGGCAACTGAGAATCCCGTAGCAACCGGAGGATGTGCATGGACTACGGCATTTGCTTCCGGCCTCGACCTGTACACATGGAGGTGCATCTTTATCTCGGATGACGGCTGGGCTTTGGAAAGAGATTTTCCAGTTTCCAGGTCAACTATCGCGAGTGATTCGGTATCGAGGAATCCCTTGTTCACATTCTTGGGTGTTGCAATAATCTTCGCCCTGGCAGTCCTGGCGCTGATGTTTCCTTCAGTACCTACTATCAGACTCTTTGCGTAGAGCCGCTTTCCGGCCAGCACAATGTCTTTTCGGAGCTGAAACTCGCTTGGCAACTTTGTGCCTCCTCCTGCCCCTCACCTTTGTCCTCTCCCCCCAGGGGAGAGGAAGAATAAGGTCTGCGTCTCATCATAGCCTCTCCCCCAGGGGGAGAGGTTGGTGAGGGGGTCCTCACTGTACCGAATGAATCTTCCTCATGGCGCGCGGAACACTCTCCGCCACATCACTCGCCACAACTCCCCAGATTCCCTTTTCTTCTCCGGCAATCTCTCCTGCGAGACCGTGCACATAGGCGCCGAGAAGAGTCGCATCAAGGATGGAGAGACCTTGCCCGAGAAAAGCAAGAATTGTCCCGGTGAGGACATCGCCGCTTCCGGCGGTGGCGAGTGCGGCACTGCCGGTTGTGTTCATATAGGTTCTGACTGGGACTTCCGATTGACCCTTACCCCCACCTGCGCTCGAAAGTGTTGAGATGAGTGTCGGTGCTCCCTTGAGTAGGGTAACCGACGAGAATTTCCTGGCAGCGGTCTCAACAATGGAAATCCTGTCCCTTTCCACATCCTCCCTCTGCATTCCGAGAAGCCGTGCCATCTCTCCGGCATGCGGAGTCATCGACAGAGGGGCACCATGCTTCTTAAGAAGCTCTCCTTTTCCCTCAAAAGCATTCAGTCCATCAGCATCAAGGACTGTTGGAATGGTTGCAGCCCCGATCAACTTCCTTGCAAGCTCTGCTGATTCCTCATTTCTGGATAGGCCGGGACCAAGAGCAAGCGCATCAAATCCCGGGAGAATCTCGAGTATTTTCTCAAGCGATGAAATACTCAATGTTCTCTCCTTGGTCTCCGGAAGAGGCACTGTCAAGGGTTCTGTCATTTTGACTTCAAGTATATCGTTCAAACTCTCGGGCACTCCCGCAAAAACAAGACCTGCTCCCGCTCTCATTGCGCTGTGGCATGTGAGGAAGATGGCCCCTGTCATTCCCACCGAGCCGCCTATGACGAGGACTCTGCCGCAGTCTCCCTTGTGAGCCGTTGGGCTTCGTTGGGGGAGGAGCTTTCCCGCAAGTCCTTCATCGATTGCCTCCATGTGAATCCCCTCGTCCGCGTAAGCCTTGTCAGGCACACCTATATCGACAACGCGGATCTTGCCGCAGTACTGCTTGCCCGGGAAGAGAAGAAGCCCTCTCTTCACTGCTGCCATCGTCACCGTAAGGTTTGCCTTTACACAAACTTCTTCGACCGATCCGGTGTCGGAGTTAACGCCGGTCGGCACATCTACCGAGACACAGGTCTTCTTCGAGCCATTCATGAGATCAACTGCACGTCTCATGTCATCATCAAGAGGGCCTCTCGCGCCCGTTCCAAGAAGTGCGTCAACCTTCACTGTACACCACTTGAGAGCGTCCGCCGCTTCCTTCCACCAATCCTCGTTCAACTGTTGAGTCACGTTTATCCCGGACCGTTCCAGCCGGCCGAGATTCGTCTTCGCATCTCCCCTAACGTCGCCCTTTGTTCCAAGAAGAAGAACCTTTACGCTCGCACCCTTCTGAACAAGCTTCCGTGCAAGAACGAATCCATCGCCTCCATTATTGCCCTTGCCGCAAAGAACGAGGACCCTGTGAAGCGAAACATCACCAAGTTCTTTCTCCATATGCTCAAGAATGCCTTGTCCGGCCCGTTCCATCAATTCGAGTCCAGGGATCCCGTATTCCTCGATTGCGCGTTTATCAATCGCCTTCATTTGAGCCGATGTCACAACTTTCATTATTCTCTACCCCGCGAAACTCCGGTGGCGCTCATTCTCCCCGATATCGACCCGCGTTCACTCCTCCACCACAGCAGCGACAGCAATCGCATAGTGGTCTGAGTGGGAAATGCTT
Organism: Candidatus Eisenbacteria bacterium; assembly: GCA_030017955.1. NCBI lineage: Bacteria > Candidatus Eiseniibacteriota > Candidatus Eiseniibacteriota bacterium. Next base: position 10,286 of record JASEGR010000064.1, on the reverse strand, counting down.
ACACACATGCTCCTCTTTCCAAGTTCAACCTTTGCATTGCCGTGGACGACTACAAAGGGGCGGCCCTGCTCATCGGAGAGAACTTCGATATCCGTCCATCCCACGGAACGACTGGGCCTCAATGCCTTGAAAGATGCCTCCTTGGCGGCAAACCGCGCGGCAAAGGCAGAATAGGGAGGTATTCTCTCTTCGCATATTGCTCTTTCCTTTTCGGTGAAGACCCTATCGAGAAATCTTGCTCCCCATTTCTCAAGCACCTTCTCAACCCTGTTCACTTCTATGATGTCAACGCCGATCATGAGTTACGACAGACCGGACTTCGATCTGTCTCCCGGGACCCGATCATTCAGTCCATCTACGATATCGAGCAGCTCAAGGATGTCGCTGATTTCGTAATCCGCGCCAGGATCAATTGTCCCGAAAGTATCGCCGTACCTTGCGAAAACAGTCTTTATGCCAAGTTGAGAAGCACCCACCATATCCCGCTCCGGCCAGTCACCCACCATAAGCGCCTCATCCGGCTTCACCCCCAGGAGTGAAAGAGCTTTCCTGAATGGCGCAGGGCTTGGCTTCCTCTCGTGCGTATCCTCAAACGTGACCACGTGGTCGAATATGTGCTGAAGCTGGAGATAGCACAGCCGCAGCCATGCCTGGAGTCTCGGAGCATCGGAGATCACAGCGAGCTTAAGGCCTCTTTTCACAAGTTCAACAAGGGCCAGGTTCACGTGAGGATACGGGATGAGCGACGAATCTCTTGCTCTCCTGTAGGCGACAATTGCGGCAGCAAGTTTCTTGTGGTCGATATGACCCAGTTCCCTTTTTAGAAAATCGTCAAATACCTGCTGGTATTCGATTCCTTGCTCATCGTAAATGTCCTGAATTTTTCGCTTTATTTCGTCTTTCGGGAGATTCAAACCTGCATCAATGATAGCCTCAACAGCAGCGTCGATCGCCGCTTCCTTCATTTTCATGAAATCGGTCAAGGTGTTATCGAGGTCGAAGATTATCGCTCTAATCATGAGTTCTCCGTCCTGAAAAGATGGGTCCTGCAAGCCCGAAGAGATGTGCTCCTGAAATCAGCATGCTAGGGTGTCTTTAGCATGGTGTCAAGCAGGCCCTCGCCGCTTTGCTGCGGCGCAGTTTGAAGGGACAGAAGGGGCCGGATCAAAATCTGTGCGGTGGGATGGGACTGACGGTTCCGGCAGATCTGTCTCGAGCGGAGTTTACTTAGTGAAGCTGGTTGCAGTGCCCGAAAACAGGGCTGCCTACGGTCAGCACCCGGCTGAGTTTGACTCCGTCAAGAAATTGTTGCTAGTCACGTAGCGGTGCCGGCGTCGGTGGCCAAGGCAGACGTCAGGATTCCAGTCGGGCTTCAGCCTGTTCTGCCTCAGCCTCGCTCCTATGCAAGACACATCATCTGTACAACGCCTTTATTCTGCCCCACGTGCTCCGTCCCACCCCACTTGAAACACACCCTATCCCCAATGCGCCAATCTGACCGCACCCAGGTGCATTAGCACATGGGGAGGCCTCGCAGAGATAGAAGTTGTCCTGAGAGGGATTGCAGAATAGGGGGGCCAACGTGAGGTCACTCTCTCCTGGGTCACATCCAATGTAGTTCCCGAAAAGGTTTTCCCAAAGGTCATTGCAGGCAAGGGTAGGTTCCGGCGGACCAGAGCACATTATCCCAGGTCCATCACTATTCGCGATTATGTTGCCTACAATTACTGCAGAAGACACTTCCGCAATAATCCCTCCTTCGCTAATGCCAGAGTTGTACACAACAGTATTCTGTTCTACTCTCGAGGCATCCAGAACCAAACCAAGCGCGGCCCCAGGGAGCCTGGAGAAATTCCTGATCAGAAGGTTCCTTCTTATTATTGAGGCCCCGCCCTCGCAGTAGATTCCAGCAGCATCCGCTTCGAGACACATGTTGTCCCTTATGATATTGCCTTCGATCAGTACGCTTGACCATACACAACTGATGCCTACTCCGGGCTCGAACAACCTTGCTGTCTTTCCGTTCTGGATTGTGAACCCTTCCAGGCTCGTGCCAGTACCCGCTGAATCAATATCAACCACTTCCCGCATCCCCCCCATCCCGTCAATCACAGTCTCTTCAGGCCCTGACTCGCTCACGATGCGGACACCGGTTGCCCTCTTGGTAATCCGGATATTTTCGTAGTATGTCCCGGCAGCGACAAGGACTGTGTCACCTGCTCTCGCAGAATCAATGCACGTCTGAATAGCCGTGCAGTCACCGCTCCCGTCCTGTTTGACAAGCCAGGTGCGGGACTCCGAAGCCAAGGGGATTTGCAGCATCAGAAAAACAAGGAATAAGATCTTTGATTTCATACTCACCGCCTCCCTGCGAATGCCGGCACAGTTCAGCCTTTTCTCCAGCGCGACACTTCGAAGCTCGACATTAACTCAATAAACAATGTAACATCTTAGTCATCACATGTCAAGAGTCAATGTCCGGTCGTTGGTGACTTGGCCGGAAAACAAAAAAAGCCCCCTGCAAGAAAAGTGATTTGAACCTGAAGGGTCTTACTTCGTCGAAGTCCCTATCATTCTTCCCAGACTTATCTCGCCATTATCAATCCTGAGATTGAACCCGCAGGAAGGATTAGAGCAGACCCAGGCTTTGTAGGTGATTGGGGCACCATCCCGCCCGTAGTCTGAAAGAGGGAGTAAAACACCATCGTTGCACTTTCTGCAGTCCGGAAAATTGGCTTCCATAGCTCCTACCTCCCATCCCAAATAACTCACCGAAGCACGAAACCTTCACCGTTACCTCCTCATTGCCCCGAGCCAAGAAGCCGTAGGCATGGAGGTTGAGGCACTGTGGGAGACAATTCTTCCCGTAAACCAGAACGATGTCAACAGAAAACTCTACGTTCCAGGCATCTCGATTTCCGAGAAAGCCGAGCCCTGAACAGAGATGCTTCCCTCTACGTCTTTCTCTCCTTCTTCTCGGCGGCAGGGAAGAGGATGTTGTTCAATATAAGCCTGTAGCCGGGGGAGTGTTTATGAAGAGAAAGATTCGATGGCGGGTCTCCAATAAGATGCTGATAGTCTTCGGGGTCATGGCCTCCGTAGAACGTAAATGTGCCGCGCCCAAAGGAACCGTGTATGTACTTGACCTCTTCAGTCCCTTCAACCTCGGCCATTATGGTGATGCCCTTCTTTATGCAGCTCTTTGAGAAGCCGGTTGTCTGCCCCATGAGATTCTGAATCCTGGAAGCATGACATTGGGTCAGCATAGTAGGCACGGGATCTTCCTTTGCCGAAAACTCGAAAAGCGTGAAGACATCAATCCCCACGCCCCGAGGTATCGGAAGGTTGCTTGTATCAATGTTTGAAAACTCATAAACATAGGGCTCAAGTACAAGCTTGAAGTTCTCGAAGGCAAGGCATTTCTTGAAGTCGAGCTTCGACTGGCATTTTGGGTCGGGAGGATCGCGGTCGTATTCTGTCGGAACGATATCGACGCCTTCGGCAGCAAGCGCTATGTCGAAACTGTCAGTTCCGGAACACATGCCGAAAACAAAACCTCCTTTTGCGATGAACTGCTTTATTTCCCGGACCACAGCCTTCTTATGTTCCGAAACTTTCGCAAATCCCGCCTTTCTTGCAAGCTCTTCGTACACTGCTTTCTGTTTGATGTACCACGGTGCCGTACCGTACGATCCGAGAAACTTGCCGTACTGCCCGGTGAAATCCTCGTGGTGAAGATGGAGCCAGTCGAATTCCTCAAGCTTCCCGTCAAGCACGTCGCCGTCCCACAAGGTGACATAGGGAATTTCAGCATAATCGAGGGCAAGAATAACTGCATCGTCCCAGGGCTCTTCCGATGGAGCAACATAGACGGCAATCCTCGGCGCCTTTTCCAGGAGAATCTTCTCCATGTTGTTCTCGTCAATCTCATGAGCGATTGATGCGTAGGATGCTGCATCCACGCTCTCCAGCGTAACGCCCCTTATACCTGCCTCATTCCTGGTTTCAGGGGAATCCTCAAGCATGAAGGAGCCGTCCCTGTAGTTGAGCAGCCACTCAACCCGCTCGCCTCTCTCGAGCGCAAAGTATGCAAGCCCGTATGATTTGAGATGATCACTCTGCGTTTCATCCATAGGCACAAGGAGCTTTCCAGCTTCGGATGAAACCACGGAGAACCTTAGAAAGAACGATGAAACGAGAAGCACGATGCAAGCGAAGAGCATTCCCCGTCTCACGAGCGAACCTTTCTTCGCAATTCGTTCAGCTTCTCCCTGATCTCAGGAACAACCACGGAACCGGGATACTTGAGAATGGCTTTCTCATAGAGGGAGGAAGCCGTAGAGAAGTCGAGAAGCTTTTCCTTTATTTCACCCGCCCTCTCGAGCGCAAAAGGAGAAAGCCTGTCACCGGGTTCCCGTTCCCCAAGTTTCAGGAACGCTTCGTATGCCAGACTGTCCCGGCCCTTCTCCTCGAGAAGACAACCGAGCTCAAAGAGCGCGTGAGCTTCAAGCGAAGTTCTGACTGAATCGCCGGTCATGTTTTCAAGAAGGACAATCGAGCTGTCCTTCTTTCCGATCTCACTGAGAAGAAGTGCCTTCGAAAACATGCTGAGCCTGTTCGAATCCTTTCTGTTCTCGTCAATCAACATTGCCATTTCAAGTCCATCGTTTGAATAGTCGGTCCCCGGAAGCTTTTCGGCCAGTTCAAAGTACTTTGTCACCGCATCATCCAGCGCCCCCTTGTAGAAGGAAATGTTCGCTCTCCTGAAAAGGGCTTCATCCTTGTGCGATGAGCCTTCCGAGTTCAAAACCTCAGAAAGCGATGAGTCGGCCCTGTCAAACTCCTCCATTCCAAGATAGCATCTGGACAAGAGGATCAGGAGCTCCGGCTTTTCGAAATCAGATTCCGAAAGCAAGCAGGAAATCAGGTAGGAGGAGTGAGCGTAGTCGGAAAGGCCGTCAAGAAAGAGCACCGCAAGCCTCTTCTTTGCTGCTCTCGAGAGATACGGAACGGCGTCGTTCAATGAGAGCAATTGAAGCCTCTTGATTGCTGCTTCTCTATCCTCGAGGTTGAGCGAGATTTCAAGGGCAAACACTGATGATTGTCTCGAGATGGGCGCATCGCCGAATTTTTTTTCGACCTCTCCCAGCGCCAGGAGCGCAGTTTGGCTTCGACCAAGGGCTCTGGCCAGACTGGCAAACTGAAAAATCTTCTCGCCGTTATTTCCGGATTTCTCATCGGCGTATAGAATCTCGGCAAACGCTATTGAGTCCTGGCTTGCCCTCAGATACATCTCCGCAAGAAGCGAGCTCATGAGTCCGCCGCTTTTTTCGTCTTCACGATACTGTCTCAATGTCCAGGTTACGACATCAAGGGTCTCCCGCTCTTTCGAAATACCGATGAGCTCAGACCTTGCCCAATCGTAGGAAAGCGGGTCGTTCCTTAAGACATTGATGCAGTCGAGGGCAGCCACTCCAAATCTTCTTTGGGCTCTGTGAACCGCTTCAAGCTCTCTTCCAAAAATCAGCGTGTCAGCCCTCACGGCTCTTTCGCGAAGATAGAGATCTTCAGCTTCATCGAGCCTTCCCATTCTGAGCAGAACTCTCCCTATCGAACCCACAATCCTCACGTCATCCGCATACTTCTTCTCAAGCTCTCTGTAGAAAGAAAGCGCGCGCTCAAGGTCGCCGCTCTCTTCAAGCTTCGCGCCGTTGCGCAGCTGGAGCTCAACCGGAAGAATTTTACTCACACGCTTCTCCGCCGGAGCAGGTTTCTGAATCGCCTCTTCCTGCGCCTGGGCCGTGAGAAAGTATGCTTGAAACAGAAAGAGGAGAACAACGGCACACAAAAGGGCAGTCAGAGGAACTAATCTTGCACAAAAAAACCTGGACCTCATGCACTTCTCCATGTAATTGAAACGAATAGCCTACCTGGCCCTGGCCGAGAGGGATTCGAAGTATTTCTCCACGAGCGCCCTGTAGCGCAGGGGAAAACGCTCCCCTCTCCCCTTAAGGATTTCTACCCTCATCCTTTCTTCCGGGGAAAGAAGGGGAGCAGGGACAGGAGGAGGAGTCTTTCTGGCGACATCCTGACCGGGCCGGGAGAATCTCTGCTTTGTGTAGTCTTCCTTTCTCACAGATCTCTGAGCATCCAGAAGTCTTGTCAGGACCTTCTTCTGTCGTTCAAGAGTCGATTCATCAAACTCCTTCTTCTCGAAATTTTCGACAATCTTCTTCATTTCTTCCGATATCTTGCTGAGGTTTTTCTTAAGATTTGTTTCCTGAGAAACCTTTTCGGACAGCTCTTCAATTCCTTCTCTTATCATTTCCTGCTCTGCTGCAAGCCGGGCCATTGCTTCTTCAACTGATTCCCTGAGCCTCCCGTGTCCCAACTCCGAAAGATCAAGACCCTCGGCGCTTGAGTTCAACTGTTCCTGCATGGCGGTAAGGGCGCCGAGCCGCTGCATCGCTTCCTTCATGCCAATCGCGGAGGAGGCGGATTGTATGGAGCTTTCCGTCCTCAATAGTGCAACCACTGCTTTGTCAAGTGACGTCCTTGCTTCCTGAACTCGCGTTCTTCCAATCGTTGTTCGTCCGCTGTCAAATGCCATTCTGGCTTCATCCAGCTTCACGATGGCATTCCCGAGCTGCGAAACCAGTTCTCCCGTGACAAGCATTGTCTTCTTTGAAATCTCAAAGAGCTTATCGCCTGCCCTGCCCGTAAGTTCAAAACTCTCCTGGGCATCGGTGGCAAGGTCGCTTGTCGTAACCTCCGGTCCTTTCGAGAGAAGGTCTTCCTGTTTCTTCGAGAGCGAAACAAGGTCGTGTCCGAGCCCCCTCATTTCCCTTACAACCTCCTCCTTCATCTTCTGCCCGAATTGCTCCTGTGCCGATTGCAGATCCATGGACATCCGGGCGAACTCGCGCTCAAGCTTCAACCCCCAGCCCTTGCAGTTTCCTCCGCTGCATGAGCTAAGGCTTGCCTTCATTCCCGCAAGCGCCTTTTCAATCTCACCCTGTTCACAAAGCGACTCGTTCATCTCCCGAAGCTTTTCCGCAAGAGATGGGGCAGATTCCTGAAGTGACGATGCCAAATCGCCAAGCAGTCTCTCTAACTCAGCCGCCTCCCGTTCAACTCTTGACTGCTCATCGAGAAGAGAAGAAAGTTCCTCCTCGTTTGAAATCTCCTCGACCCTTTTGTTGATTGCCTTCTGAAGCTCCTGGAGCCTTTCTGCCATCCTGGATGCGACGTCAAGTTTCTCCTCGAGCTGGACCCTCCTCAAAAGCTCGGCCGTTCGTTCGAGCGCCTTCAAGAGGTCTTCCCTCGAAAACCTCATCTCATCAAGAGACTTCCTGACTTGCCCCAGGTCCATCCTGGAAAGCGCCTCGCTTATCTTCTCAAGAGTCTCCTTGAGCTCCCTGGAACCGATGTCGCGGAGCAGCTCCTGAATCTCCATGACCTTCTGGACAATCTGCTCCTGAAGGACATCCCTGGAGGAGAGACTCTGCATCGCTTCTTCAATATCTTTTGAGGCCTGCCGTATCTTCTCCTGAAGTTCTTTTTCTCTTGCTACTGCTTTCTCAATTCCCTTCCTCTGCTCCCACGAAAGCTGTCCGGTCTTCTTAAGCCCCGCGTTTGTCTCATCAAAAAACTTCTTGAGCTCCCGCTCCTCCTTAGCGATTTCCTCAATACTCCTTCTGCTTTCCTCCTGCCTTCCCAAGGCAACCTCGAGCATCTCGCCAAGAGTCGGGAATCTCACCCGCCTTCTTTCGCTCTGCCCAACCTTGGGGCCGCTTATCATATCGTTGTCCCTTGCTTCGAGAAAATAGGTTAGAGTGTCGCCAGGAAGAATCTCGATTGAGGAGAGGTTCCACGGGAACTGGCCGTTTCCACCTTTGCCCTGAGGCGGTGGCATTGCCGCCCTGCCCCCTGGTCCGTCTTTTTTCTCCCAGACAACCGAAAGCGCGCTTATGCCAAAATCATCTGCAACCTCATAGACGACCGGGAATCTCATTTCCCTTGGCAGTTCTATGTCGTCAGAGGGCTCGACGATCTTGACAAAAGGTGGATTATCAGCGAGCGCGGTTATTTTGTACTTGAAGCTTGCCGCTGCCGCAACAATGGCTCCCGGCACAGTGCCGGAAGAGCTTCCACGCAGGTCTTCCCCTGCCCGGATTTGCTCCCCTGAAAGGGAACTCCCTTTCGATTTCTGGCGTGCCAACTCCGGGTCTGCCAATCTCAGAACATACGAGTCGTCCGCAACAACTCCGAAAGTTGCCCTCAGGACCCTGGAAGAAATGCTCTTGAGCTCGACTTCCTTGCCAAGTCCAAGCTGAATGGTTCCCCTTTCACACCTTTCGTTGGTTGTGACGTCGAGCGTCACTGCCGTTCCCTTGAGAGCAGAAATATCGCCGGTTGAGCTTTGAATTTCTTCTCCATCTAAACCAGTGTACCCGGGAGGCAGATACTTCATCTTGAATGCAACGGGTCTTATCGGCTCCAGCACATCCACGTTGTAGAGCTTGCTCTTCTTCCCGCCGAAGCGGACTTCGTACTCCAGATCAGAGAAGACCTCTCCCAACGAAATACCGAACCTTTTCACATCCTCCCTTCCCTCGCCGGGAAGTTCCTGCATTGTTTTTGAACTGAACTGGGAGACTCCCGACCGGAATCTGAGGGTGGGAAAGCCGGTTCCTCCAATCGTTAGAGCTTCAACATTGAACGTCGCTCCCCTGGGAACCGAACAGTCTCCGGGAAGAACCTTGAGAATGGAGACCTGTCCGGGTGAGTAGGAAGGCGAAAGAATTCTCATTGCGAGAGTCGGAATTCTTGAGGGAAACAGGACAAAAAGGACAAGGACGATAAGGAGCGCAAGAATCGCATTTCTCCCAGGCCCCCTGAGTTCCTGTCCATCCCCGGGTGCCCGCACGCGGGAAGGAGTCGCAAGACCCGAAACGTCACTGAGAACCTTATCTATCATCTGAGTCGATGCCGTTGCTTTCAGCTTTTCCCTTGCATTTCCAAGCAGCAACGCATTCAGGAAGGTATTTCTTCTATCCCTCAACGTCTTGTCGAGAAGGTGAGCAAAGCCCTCCAAATTCGGCATTCTCGCAAGTGGAAGGAATACGAGATTGACCAGCGCCCAGAAAGAAGAGAGAAGGATCAGGAGGAAAAGGAGCGTTTCCACAGCTCTATTCCCTGGAAACGAAATCTCAACAAGAAGGGCTGCGAGGAAGAAGAAGAGCGCGAGCGAGACAGCTCTCAATACACCCCTCAGGGCTGTGCGCTTGAGATAGTGCTTCTTTCCAGAAAGCAGAGTCTCTCTGAGCTTTCCGGCGAAACTGCCTTTTTCATCAATCGGTGAGTGCATAGGTGACGATGTTTATAGCCATCCTCAGTGCTGCTTCCCTTTTCTCGGGGGGATCATTGTGAATATCGGCGTCTTCAAGTCCATCACCAATATCGGTCTCGTAAGTATAGAAAACGAGGACTCTTCCCTTGTCAACTATGGCAAGACCCTGGGGCGGCTTCCCGTCATGTTCGTGAATTTTCGGGGGGCCATTCGGGAAGTCGTAGAACGAATGATATATTTTGTGATTGAACGGGAGCTCAATGAGGTCCTTTTCCGGGAATACTCTCTTCATCTCTTCTCTGAACGTCTTGTCCATACCGTAGTCATCATCCGCAAAGAGAAAGCCCCCCTTGAGAAGATATGATCTGAGCCTTTCTGCCTCCTTCTGGGTAAATCTGACAGTCCCATGTCCAGACATGAACAGAAACGGATGGTTGAACAAATCGCCATCCATGATTTCAACCGTAGCTTCTTTGTCGGCTTTGACGACGACGTTCCCCCGTACTCTCAATGCATTCATGAGATTCCTGAGAGACGTTGCGTTGCCGTACCAATCGCCGCCCCCCTTATACTTGAGTCTTGCGATTATGAATCCTGCATCAGTCTTGGTCGCGGCCCAGCAAGTGCTGACTGAGGCCAGTGGAATTCCGGATCCATGGAGGAGGCTTCCCAGGGAAACAGGGAGTCCGGAAACTGCGCCAAGAATGAGAAGAACACTCCTCACGGTCCGGGGAATCAAGATGCAGAAAAGTCTCATTCTGTCCTGCTCCGGAATACTTGAAATACCTGGCCGGTCAACCATGCCAGTTCTACAAAGAAACGCCTGCGGGAGGCAAATTGCCAAACCCGGTAACACTACAGGCAGACTTTGGGGTTGTTACCACTGGTGTCCGGTTAACTTGTTCCGTAGTTGCTGTAACTGTTTTGAGATGAA
>JASEGR010000063.1 GCA_030017955.1 Candidatus Eisenbacteria bacterium | reverse complement strand
CCCCCTCATACCCCCTGGCAGTGTGCCTCATGAAACGCCCTGCATTTCGTAAAGTTATTTCTGGGACGGCACACTAGGTGCTGCCGCAGATTACCCCGACTTTCATCAGGTTCAATACGATGCTTGACAATCGCAGACAATTGCCAACGGATCGGGCAAGACGTGGAGGAGGAGAATCAAGCGGACAGGCGAGAAAACGATGCAACAACCGAATTCTAAGAGACAGCGGCCCCAACCGTCAAGAGAATTGTCTTTGCAGGAATAAGAATTGACTTATGGTCTAATTTGTGGTAACATGGTTTTATCCTGTGGGCCCGGTGAGTCACTTAGTTCCACTAACCGAGAGGGCGGGATGACATCTAAGAGCCTCGTGCTCCGCCATCTGAGGAGGTAGGTAAGATGAAGCCTGCATCTAGTTTACCAGCATTTTTGGTCCTCGCAGTTATCGTAGCTACCAGCTTCCTTTTCGTCGGGACTGTTGCTGCACAGCAACCCTTCGAGGTCTTGACCACGCTTACGTATCTGGGGGGAACTCCTGGAAATCAGCTCTACAAGTATGATTATAAAGTCGTGAACAACTCCCTCTTCCCGGTGATTGCCGGTGTCCTAATGTTTTTCGACTCTGACGGAGTCAATTTCCTTGGTGATAGAGCGGACTTTGTAAGTGCTGAGTCTCCTGCTTCCTGGGACGTCGGAGTCTATGCAGACCCGGACCCGAATCCGTGGTTCGTCGAGTGGATGGACCCGGAGTACGCAAACCCGATTCCCATGGGAGGGTTCCTCGAAGGATTCTCCCTGACTATTGTCTGGAAAGACCCGCTTACGGTTCCTGATGTTCAGCATTGTGAAGTGATGAATGGCGGTGCTGAAGGCGGATGGACCGAGATTGTTGCGAGAATCGGGTTTCTGGGAAACATCCTGGGGACTGTTACTGCCACATGCGGCAGCTCAACTGTGCCTGCTGCCGGCGTCACAGTTGACCTCTTTGATTCACTGGACAACATGATTGCAAGCACTGTCACCGATGAGCTTGGCCAATTCTCATTTGTTGAGCTCGAACCCGGCACTTACCATCTGACTATTGTTGCGCCGATTGGCTACGTCCCCGATGCACACACAAAGACTGTCGTTGTGAACACGGGCGAGACAGTCAACGCTGCCTTCACTCTGACGTGTCTTCCCATAAAGCCCGACCAGAGAACCATCGGCTACTGGAAGCACCAGGTGAACGTCTATTTGACTGGCAAGGGAAAGGCTCAAGAGAGCCTTTCGAGTCTGTCAAACTACATGGAGATGATCAGGATTCATTTTAACGAAAACATCTATAACCCGGTCGTGGTCTTTGTAGTCAGCACACCTGGGAGCAGGGCAGATAGTCTTGAAGCCCTGACACAGCTCCTTACGATAAACAAGGGCGGGACAATGCTTGACAGAGCAAAACAGCAGTTCATTGCTCTCCTTTTGAACGTTGCCTCTCTCAAGCTCTCCCAGTCAACTGTGATCAGTGCAGACGGCGCAACGGTTTCCCAGGCAATAACCTACGCCAACGCGCTCATAGCTGATGGGCTCACGTTCAACGACGAGATTGCGAAGGACATCGCTGACCGGACAAACAATGGACTGGTAGTTCCTGCCGGTGTCATCCCGCTTTCTACCCCGACGATTCTCTACGAACTGAAGCCGGGAACTCTAGAAATCACGAGGATACCTGATGGGCTGGCGCTTTCCGTCGGCTATCCGAATCCTTTTGCAGAGAGAATCTCATTCACCGTTGCCATCCCGGAGGGTTTTGGAACGGTTAGGATGAGAGTGTTTGACGCAAAGGGAGGCCTGGTTAGCACTGTTGCAGACGGAAATATTGCCTCCGGTACTCACACCTTCTACTGGAATGGAAGGCACGACAGCGGACAGATGGCAGCATCCGGCACCTACTTCGTGAAGGTTGAATCCGGCGGGAAAGTGCTGGCTGGAAAGCTGATTTTGAGCAGATAAGGAATTCTGGCAGGTCAGAGACCCAGAGAGACGTGGGGTTGGTTTTCGGCTCACGTGTCACTGATTTCGGTTGACACGTGAGCCGGCTTGCAGTAGAAGTACAGCGTGGGAATGTGCTCGCGGTCTTGTCTACGACATCTTCGCTCTGAATATATGAACCGTTTGAATAGTGCCTATTGGAGGCGCTAGGGAGAGTTGTATACTGCTCCCCTCTTGAGTGAGACACGGGGATAGTAGAGTATCCTGGGGAAAGATGAAGGCCATCTACAGATAGGCCGGTATTTCTTGATTGACTTGTGGGCAGGGTTTTGGTAACATATGGATGAGTTCACCGGCAAAAATCACTGCGGGGGGAGAGTGATATGATCAAGAAAACTTGCTACTGTTTAGCTGTCCTTGCTGTCGGATTTCTTTTGACCCGTCCTGTCTTTTCTGAACCGCTCACGTCAATGGGGTATGCTCTTTACCACTGCGAGAACGGGACCTGGGTGCGCTACACGTCTTCTGAGCCGATGCCTCAAGGCGGGAATGTCCCTGGCACCAATCTCTGGCGCTACAATTACCGGATAAGAAACCTGGGCTTCCCGACCAAGATCAGCACTGCCTATGTCTATTTCAATTCGGACGACGTTTTGAGATCGACCTGGTCCGCCAGCTGCGCGCCTACTTGCTGGACCGCCGCGAAGACCGGTCCTGCGCCCGGCTATAACAACTGGAAGATCAGATTCAGGACCCTGACTTCTTCCTGCTATATAGCTATGGGTGACAGCCTCGGTGCGATTGATATGAACGGGGGACCATGCGTGCCGACCTATTGCAGCGGGCATTTCGCGGTGGAATTCACGTGGACCGGTGCGTCGCTCCCCGGCCCGCAGAACTATGATCTTATCTCGGGCGCCGGGTCAGAAACGGGAGTTACAGCTGAAGTCCCTGCCCCACCGACAGCACTGGATGCCAGAAGCTGGGGCAGAGTGAAGGCGCTCTACAAGTAGCTTATTTTCTCCGGCTTCTTTCGAGCCTTTTGAAGCCTGCGCACTCAAGCACTTCAACGTCACGCTGAAGCACTGAGTCCAGGACAAGGTTCATCCCCAAGGTGTCGCTTGCCATGTGACCGGCAAGGATCACATTTATTTTCTCTTCCTTCGCTTTCTCAACGCTCTTCTCGGGCATATGCATGACAACAAGGGTGCTGATTCCGCGCTTCGAAAGCTCTGAAATAGCTTCATCCTTCGGCATAATGCCGCCGGTCATCTCGACAAATACCTTTCCGCAGCGGTTGTCCTTCTTTCCGGCAATTATCATCGCAGGAGCTTGAAGTTTGGCTTGGTGCCGGTATTCGGGTTCGTCTCTCACCAGCTCCAGCGTGTCCCCGACCGTCCGCGGTTTGGCTTTGTCTATTTTTTTCTGGAGGTAGTTCGCAGCGTTGTTATCCGCAGCGGTGTGGCAGCACATCAGGGGCATCCCGACCAATCTGGCAATATCAACCGGGGCATCGGTGTTCCTCACGTGAAATTCCCTTACCGCCCACTCAACCCTTTCATCCGTGAGACTCTGCGCTATGTGAGGAGGAACGCCGAACCGGATCCACTGCTCGGTGTGGATATCCATCACATCCGGAAGTTTCTTCAACGCGAGGCCGGCCGGGTGATGGGACAGGACAAGATCGACCTTCCTCCCCACTCTTCCCAGCTCACTGGCCAGCATGATTTCGGGTCCCAAGGCATCAATTCCGACCATTATCCTCTTTATGGTCTTCTTCTCATCTCCCCACAGTATCCGCACGTCGGCGTAAGGATTCTTGAGTCTCTCCAGGTCGTAGTGGTCCTTCTCGTACTTTTCCAGCTTCTCGTAGCTTTTCTTTTCTCTATTGAGTAGCTCGCTTACTCCCTTTTTTCCCCTTGGATCAGCCGCTATCCCTGCGGCAATGCATTTCCTGTAAAACTCACCGATTCGCATGTCGCTCCCCTCCGTGTCGCTAATCGTTTCCTGCCCGTGTCTCTTCTCAACAAGATCGCCTCAATCAGCACTGGACAAAGACATTCCCAGCGTCGGCAGACTGCCGGGTCGCCTCCGGACTCATCTGGCAAGCCCTGCTCTGTCAACTATGTCCAGAAGGCCTGGGCTGCGACAGAAGAACCGTCGTTCCTCTGTCCTTGCCAAAGGCGAAGTCCACGGTCCCCATAAGGGACTTCATAATGAAGATCCCTCTTCCACGAGGCCTTGTCCAATCGTCCGGTTTACTCTCGAGCAAGACCTTGTCCAACTCAAAGCCCGGCCCTTCATCCTTCACCAGTACCGACAAGCTACCGTCTTCAACGATAAAGCTGAAAACGATCTTCTTTGACTCGTCGTATTTTGAGCCGTGCTGGATCGCGTTTGTCCCGGCCTCCAGTATTGAGATTGAGAATGCGTCCTTCTCGTCGTCTCCCATCCCTAGACTCGCAGCCACACCAACGAGAAGGGCATCCGCAAAAGGAAGATACTCCAGCCGGCCTGGAATGGAGAGTACGGCTATCTCCTCGCCTCTTGCCCCCGGTCCGGTTTTTTCGCTAGAAGCTGGCAACGGCTTCTTTCTCTGTTTCAAAGACTTCGAAAACCAGCGAAAGCTTGGTTATCACAAATATGTTGTGGATTTTCTTATCGGCCTTGCAGAGTTTCATGCTGGCATTTCTCTTTGCATAGTTCGTGTATCCGGCAATGAGAACCCCAAGAGCAGTGGAGTTCAGGTGATTGGTTTCTTCGAGATTGATGACAAGTTTCTTGTTTTCCTCTTCAGCGAGCTGTCTGATTCTCTTTTCCACGACAACGGTCTCAGGTCCTCCCATGAGATAACCCTTTGGATACAGAATCACTACGTCTCCTTCTTTCTTCTCCTTCAACTCCATCTCAAACCTCCTTTACCAGAGTGCAGGAATCCGAAAACCCAAGAGCGTGATTCCCTCATCGGATCAAAACAAGGGTTCTCTTGCGTCGAAGAAAACCCCAGCCACCAAAGCAGCCTAACCTGTGCAGAATAGAATTCTTGTCGGGTTTTGTCAACCCCCTAACTGCCTAGGCTTGCACGAAGTACCTGACTCTCTCCTTCTTGTACTCTTTTGTGCTGTAGAGAATCTCGTAGTCGCGGGCTCCTGTCTTGTCTGCAATTCCCTCCATGACTTCCTTGCACTGCCGTTTGGTCCTCCCATGAATCATCACGAAAACCGAGTAAGGCCAGCCTCTCAGCACCGGTCTTTCGTAGCAATGGCTGACCTGCGGGAAGGATGAGGCAATCCTTCCGAATGCATCTACATCATTTTTCGGGATCTTCCACGCGGTCATTGCATTTGCGGCAAATCCGGCATTCCTGTGCCTCAAGACAGCGCCGAACCTTCTCATGAATCCCTTGCGAATCAGCTCCTTTGCACCTGCAATCAGCCGTCCCTCCTCGATGTCAAATTCCCTGGCAGCACTCTCGAATGGCCGCCTGACAGGAACAATCCTCCTCTGGAGCGCCACCACGAGCTTTGTGTCAAACGAAGTAAGTCTGAATGAGCGCGATGGCACGTTCCTGTTCCTCCTTGTCTTTTTCCCGCCACTCATGTCAAAGCTCACGCCAATCTTGAAGACCCTCAGAGACGGAAGGACCAGAATCCTCTCAGGCCTGAGCCTGGTTCTCAGCTTCCCGAGAGTTCTCGTGAGCGCCGCCTGAGAATCTGCCGTCACAGTGAACCAGAGATTGAATTCGTGATCCCTTCTGTAGTTGTGAGATACGCCCGGCTCTCTTGAGACGATCTTTCCTGCAAGGTCAACCCGCCGGGCCGGCAGCTTCATCGCAACAAGTGTGCTCACAAATCCAAGCTTTCGGGAATCGAAGATGCCGCTTATCTCCCGTACGACGCCTTCTTCCATGAGTTTTCCCAGATTCGTGAGCACCCAATCTTCACTTCTCCTCATGGATTTGCCGATTGATAGAAATGGCCGTCTGGTCAATGGGAAACCGTCCTGGAGAAGGTCCAGGAGTCTTGCCTGCGGATGAGATATTCGCAGTCTTCTTCTCAATCAGTCCTTCACTTTTCTGACATAGACCCTGTACTCGCCGTCAGATTCCTCAATCCCAAGAAACTCATTCCCGGTGTTCTTGCACCAGGCCGGCATATCCACCTTTATGCCTTCATCGGTTGAAAGGATTTCGAGAACCTCGCCGGCTTTGAGCTTTTTCATCTCCTGAGCAGTCTTTATGACCGGCATCGGACAAAGCAGTCCGAAAGCATCAAGAGTGACGTCTGCTTTCAAGGTTTCCCCGTCCCCTTTTCTCTGACAGCGTTGTGGTAGAGAGGAGACATGTCTCTCAACCGTTTCACCAGGCCGGGGAATAGATTGGCCACGAGTTCCACTTCCTCATCGTTGTTCTCGCGCCAAAGTGTGAAAAGCAGCGAGCTTTGGGCCCTCTCAGGAGGAATGCCCATCGCGGTAAGCACATGAGAAGCTTTCAAGGCTCTGGATGCACATGACGAGCCGCTCGACGCCGCCACTCCATGATCATTGAGGAAGGCCAGCATCGCCTCTCCCTGGACAAAATCAACTGAGAGATTGAGGTGCCCCGGCAGTCTCTCCCGGCGATGCCCGTTCACGCTGATGTGTTCGGTGGATTCGAGAATCCTTCTTTCGAGCTCATCACGCAGCAGCTTCACCTCTCCGGCATACACCGGCATCTCCCTCATGGCAATCTCCGCTGCTTTGCCCATTCCGACTATCGCCGGAGTATTCTCGATACCGGCCCTGAGACCGCTTTCCTGAATGCCGCCTTCTATCTGGGGCAGCATTCTTGTTCTCTTCCTGACATAGAGGGCAGCGGCTCCCTTCGGTCCGCCGAACTGGTTGGCTGAAAGCGTCAGAAGGTCAATCCCGAGACCGTTTACGTCAAGGGGCACATTCCCGCATGACGAGACACAGTCAGTGTGAACCGCTATCCCTGATTCGTGCGCAACGGCCGCAATCTCCCTGATTGGCTCAATTGTCCCGACCTCGTTGTTCGAGTGCATGACCGAAACGAGTATCGTATCCCTCCCAATTGCCCTCTTGACCTCTTCAGGATCAACCATGCACGAGCTGTCGACCGGTAACCGGCTTATCCGGAAGCCCATTCCTTCAAGCGAGTTCGCAGAGTGAAGCACTGAGAAATGTTCAACCTGGGAAACCACGACATGATTTCCCTTTGTCCTGTTTGCCAGAGCATACCCTTTGATAGCAAGATTGTTTGCCTCCGAGCCGCTTGAAGTGAAGATAATCTCTTCCTTCGAAGAGCCGATGAGATCCGAGACATGCTGTCTCGCTTCCTCAATGGCTCTCCTTGGCTCGTCCCCGGCCCAGTGAAGACTCGACGGATTTCCAAACGTCTCCGACAGGAACGGCAGCATTGACCGCAGGACTTCACTCGAAACGGGAATTCCCGAGACGTTGTCAAAGTAGATCAATCTGTTTGCCACGTTCAAATCCTTGTCGGTGGTCACATTTGGAATCGCGGCGCAATCACGACGGAAGAGGTCTCACAGACGATCATCCTGACGGCACTGGCGTACAAGAAGAATGGGAAACCTGGAAACTGTCGAAAGACCGGAACTAGTGTCGTGTCCCGGAAATTCCTCGTCTACGTCTCTGTCCCCGGACACGACACTTTCATAAGGGCTATCGCCCCTCTGACGCTTCAGGATGCTCCTACTCGTCGCATCCCTCCGCTGTCACCCCTGAGGGGGTCGGCCACGACCCCCTCATACCCCCTGGCAGTGTGCCTTATGAAACGCCCTGCATTTCGCAAAGCTATTTCTGGGACGGCACACTAAATGACGGCTCCTTCGGTAAGGACCTCTCCGGATTTGAATCTCTCCAGATTCAGAGCAGCCACATCAACAGTCTCAGGTTTTCCTTTGATGACTATTTCAGAAATGACTTTTCCAACCGCAGGCGCATGCATGAATCCGTGACCGCTGAACCCTGCAGCCAGGTAGAATCCGTTGACTTCCGTTTTCCCGAGTATGGCATGCGAGTCCGGTGTGATATCATAGAGCCCTGCCCAGCCTCTCATGACCTTCGCCTTTTCAAGAACCGGGACTCTCGCCACGGCACACTCAACCATCTTCAGCATGTAGTCCCAATCGACGATTGTGTTTGTGCTTGACGGCTCATCCTTATCAACCATGCCCATGACGATACCGCCACTTTCTTTTCTCATGTAAAGGCCGGTGTGAAAATCTACTACCATAGGGAGCGTGTCAGGAAGCTCGGGAAAAACTTCCGTAGCGAATATCTGCCGCCGGTAAGGAGCAATCGGAACGTCAACACCGACCCAGGAAGAGATTTCCTTCGCCCGGTACCCTGCGGCGACTATGACTCTTGGAGTCGAAATCTCCGCCTCGGGAGTTCGAACCTTGAATCTTCCTTCCTTCTCGACAGAGATTCCCACCACCTCCGTTTTCTCCAGGAGTCTTGCTCCCTTTTCTCTCGCAAAAGAAGCAAACGCCTGGGTAACTTCATGAGGATCGCTGAACCCATCCTCATGACAGAAAGTTCCCCCGACTATGTCATCCAGATTGATTTCCTTTTCGATCTTTGCGACCTCTTCAACCGAGACGACTCTGGAGTTCACCCGCAGCGAGTTCTGAAGAGCAACATTCCTCTTGAGCTGCTCAAACTCTGAAGGGTTCGCAGCAAGAAAGAGGTACCCGTATTGATTGAAAGCAACCTCGCGGTCTGTTTCCTCTTTGAAATTCTCAAAAATCCTTACGCTTTCCCTGGAAAGCTCAATATTGACACTGGTTGAGAACTGCTGCCTTATTCCGCCGACGCAATTGCTTGTCTCTGCGAATCCAAGAAGGTTCTTCTCAAAAAGAACAATATCACGCATTCCTTGTTTCGAAAGCTGACAGGCAATGCTCGTGCCTATTACCCCGCCCCCAACGATTACGACTTCCGAGCTGTGTGGAATGTTCATCTCTGCGCCCCTCGCCCGAACCCTGTCTCTAGAGCACCACCTCTTTGTGCCTGTGGGCGTGGCAATCAATATTCACAGAAACCGGGAGGCTGCCGATGTGACATGGCGCGAACTCCACATGCACGGCCAGAGCAGTCGTCCTCCCGCCGACACCCTGAGGACCAATTCCCAGATTGTTGATGTCACGGAGAAGTTCATCCTCGAGATCACCATAGTAAGGGTCTGGATTTCGGTCTTTGAAAGATCTGAACAGTGCCTTCTTGGCCAGGATAGCCGACCGCTCGAAGTTTCCCCCAATGCCGACACCGACGACAATTGGAGGGCAGGGGTTTGCCCCTGCTTTCTTGACAGCATCCACGACGAACTTCTTCACTCCCTCCCTGCCATCTCCCGGCGTCAGCGTCCTAAACGCGGCCATGTTCTCGCTTCCGGTTCCTTTTGCCGCCATCACAATGCGAAACTTGTCTCCGGGGACTATGTTGAAATGGATAATGGCAGGAGTGTTGTCGCCCGTGTTCTTTCTCTCCCTCAAGGGTTCTGCCACTACGGAATGCCTTAAGTATCCTTCTTCATATCCCTGGGCAACCCCCTTGTTTATGGCGTCAACGAGGCCCTTTCCTTCAAAACTAACCTCCTCCCCGATTTCAACAAAGAAGACGGCAATCCCGGTGTCCTGGCACATTGCCATCTTTTCTGCGGCTGCGATTCCGGCGTTCTCGACAAGTTGAGAAAGCACCTCTTTCCCAAGTGGTGACTCCTCTTCCTTGGCTGCAGCGGACATTGCAGAAACCACCTCTTCATCCAGATTAAAGCTTGCTTCCATGCAAATTCTCTTTACTTCCTCTGTCACACGAGAAAGACTCACATTTCTCATACTCGCAATCCCTCCGTGAAAGCCCCGGGCAGACATTCCGGCCTACCCCAAAGAAAACGCCTCAGACGACTCTAGAACGTCCTTTCAAACCTTGCTCCGAACGGGCAACTCCTCTGCTTGAGATGTGCCTCAAACTCCTCCCTGAATTTCGTAACGAAACTCTCAACGGGAAGTATGGCAGCATCACCAAACGGACAGACTGTCTTTGCTTTGATGTTGTCCGAGATATCGAGAAGGAGGTCTATGTCGCCTTCCCTGCCATCCCCGTCTTCTATTCTCCCCGTGACTCTTTCAAGCCACCCGGTGCCTTCCCTGCACGGGCTGCACTGTCCGCAGGACTCGTGATGGTAGAATCGCGAGATCACATGAAGCGCTCTGACCATACAAGTTGTATCATCCATGACAATGATCCCGGCAGAGCCAAGCATACTGCCTACCTTCGCAAGCGATTCGAAGTCCATCTGAACATCTGCTTCGGTTGAATCCAGCACCGGAGTAGAGCTCCCGCCTGGGATGACTGCCTTGAGTTTTCTTCCCTTCTTAGTTCCTCCACCGTTCTCGAAGACAATCTCTCTTAGTCTGGTGCCCATTGGAAGCTCATAGAGCCCGGGCCTGTTCACGTGCCCGCTCAGGCAGAACAACTTGGGACCGGTGTTCTTCTCAGTCCCGATTGAGCTGAACCAGGATGGGCCTCGGAGGATTATGTGAGGAAGACAGGCGATAGTTTCCACGTTGTTTATCACGGTCGGCTTTCCGTAGAGACCTTCTGTTGCAGGGAAGGGCGGCTTCAACCTGGGATTGCCTCTTCGCCCCTCTATGGAATCGAGAAGAGCGGTTTCCTCTCCGCATATGTAAGCTCCCGCTCCTCTGTGGACCATGATGTCAAACCCGAAATCCGAGCCAAAGGTCTTCTCCCCGAGGATTCCCTTCCCGCGAGCTTCCGCAATCGCTTTCTCAAGTACGCGAAACCCTCTCGCAAACTCACCTCGGATATAGATGAAGGCTGAGCGTGCACCTATCGCATAGCACGCGATTCCAATTCCCTCTATGAGAGCGTGAGGATCTTTCTCAATTATTGCCCGGTCCTTGAAAGTCCCCGGCTCTCCCTCATCCGCGTTGCAAACCACATACTTGGGGCCAGTGAAATCCTTCGGAACAAAATCCCATTTGAGCCCTGTTGGAAACCCTGCCCCTCCTCTCCCGCGAAGCCCGGACGTCTTGACGGCTTCGATTACGTCCCGCTGCGACAGCTCCTTCAAGACCTTCTTGAGAGCCCCGTAGCCTCCCAGAGAGAGATACCCATCTACGCTGGCTGCATTTCTTGCTTCAATGTTCTTGAGAAGAATCTTTTCCACTTAAGCAGTCCCTCCTGCTTCTCTTTCTCTCCACGGGGCCTGCCACACTAGTGAATGAGTTTCGAGAGCTCCTCCTTGAGAACAGGCAGAACCTCGAAAAGGTCCCCGACAATCCCGTAATCAGCGAACTTGAAAATCGGCGCATCCGGATCCTTGTTCACCGCGACAATGCACTTTGATGAAGACATGCCCACAAGGTGCTGAACCGCTCCTGATATGCCGCACGCAATATACAGCGTTGGTGAGACTACTTTCCCGGTCTGACCCACCTGATGGCTGTGGTCAATCCAGCCCGCATCAACTGCGGCCCTGGATGCACCAACTGCGCCCCCCAGAGCAGCGGCAAGTCCTTCGAGAAGCGGGAAATTCTCAGGTCCCTTCATTCCTCTTCCGCCAGAGACTATGATTTTCACCTCTGTCAGCTCGATTCTCTCTCCAACTTCTTTCAGAACCTCCCTGACCTTTGCCCTGATCTGACCAGTCTCGCCGGAGATTTCCTTTACGGCTGCCTTCGCGCCGTTCGCTTTCTCAGCAACTGCAAACACATTTGGCCTGATACCCATAAGGCAGAGCGAAGAATTCCTGAAGCTTACCCGCGCGGATGCCTTCCCGCCGAAGACAGGCCGGGTAACCACGAGCTTGCCGCCTTCATTGCTGAGACCTGTGCAATCAGATACGAATCCGACCCCAAGCTTTCCCGATATCGATGACGCCAGGTCGCTTCCAAACGGTGTTTGGCCGAAGAGAACTCCGTAGGGAGAAATCTCTTTCATAAGATTCGAGACTACCGAAGAATAGCCTTCAGAGGAGTAGTTCTTCAGCGATTCAGACTCTGCAACATAGACAGTTTTCACAGGGTACGCGGCAAGCTCGGATGCGAGTTTTCTTGAACCGTCTCCGACGAGGACGGCATCCACCTCGAGACCTCCGTCCCTTGCAATCAGGTTCGCAGCAGAAACAAGTTCAAGCGTGACTTTCTTGAGTGAATCACCCTTCATTTCCCCAACAACAAGAATTTTCCCCGGCATCGCACCCCCTAGATGACTTTTGCTTCCTCTATCAGTATTTTCACAAGTTCCCGCGCGGCATCCCTGGCTTCTCCCTGAATTATCTTCGCGGGAGGCTTTGAAGGCGGCGTTGTGACGGATTCATAGTTGACCCGCGCTTGGCCCGAAATCTCATCAGGCGTTAAGCCCAGCGACTGGAGACTCCATTCTTCAATTTTCTTCGTCCTCACCGCCATTATTCCTTTGAGAGAAGCGTAGCGCGGCTCGTTCAGACCTTTCTGCGCAGTTACAACCAGAGGGACGGGGCTCTCAACCACTTCGATGCCGCCGTCGATTTCCCTGTGTGCGGTAACTTGCTTACCGTCATCGGAAATCTCGAGCTTCGTGACAACAGCTACGTGAGGGAGATTAAGCAGCTCTGCGAGAATGATCCCGGTTTGCTCGCAGTAGTAGTCTATCCCCTGTTTCCCGCAAAGGATGATGTCGGCTTCAAGTTTCTGAATTGCTTTCGCGAGCACAAAAGCAGAAAGGTACGGATCAGAGCCGTCAATTGTCTCATGCACCAGATGGAAGGCCTCGTCCGCGCCCAGGGCAAGACCGCTCTTCAGGGCCTCCACCGCCCTTTTCGGGCCAAGGGTGAGCAGTGTAATTTTCACTTCGCCCCGTTTTTCTTTTATTCTCAAAGCTTCCTCAATTGCAAACTCATCGTAGGGATTGACCACGAACTTCACACCCGAAGTGTCAAGCTTTCCGTCTTTGATCCTTATCTGAGCATCGGTGTCTGGCACCTGCTTAAGCACAACTAGCAAGTTCATGTCATCCATCCCCCTGTCAAAGCTGTCCGCTGCCGAAGTGCCAAGCCGCCACATCAACGAGAATTGCACCCTCCACAGGCCAAATCAGAGTCGACCTGCTCGCTTCATCTGCCGCGAACCAAAAACATGCAATTTTATCCCCATCTGAAAGCGAAAATCAACTAGTTTGAGGGCCGACTGCGCCTCGGGTGCTAGTTAGCTCGTTGTTCTTTGAGATGTCCTTTTCCTCCTGCCGAAAATGTCGATCCTTCTTGAACCCGCTCGCTCGAATTTGTGTGATGGCGACTGAGCCCTTCGCCGGCTCCGCTCCGGGATGACCCATCTACTGGCTCACCAGGCGGGGAATCCTTGCCCCTCCCAGCCTCTAAAGGGCTGGGTATCCCCACCTTGCTCGCCAAGATGGGTTCCCCATCCCTCCCACGAAAGCCAGCTCACGGCTCATCGCCAACACGACTCGATTAGGGCTCGAACCAGGCAAATTCGTCCCCTTCGGGGTCGCTCCCTCGTCCAAGAAGGGGTCCAGAGATTTTCAGAAAGTCGGTTCAAGGACATCTCGGGCCCACCTGCTGTACGGCACTCGTCACCGGTACCTGCTTGAGCCTTCCAGACAACAACGCATCACGTCTTCATTCGCGCAGGCTCGTACACGCAGAATGGCTCCTCATTAAGGTAATCGCCGCTTATGCCATAGGCCCGTGCCCTGCATCCCTGGCAGAGAAACTTGTATTCGCACGCTCCACATTTTCCCTTGAGTTGACTTAGGTCTCTGAGAGAGGCAAAGAGCGGTGAGTCGAACCAAATCTGTTGGAACGGCTGCTCGCGCACATTTCCTGCCTTGAGCGGAAGGTAGCCGCAAGGATAGACATCACCCCTGTGAGAAACGAAACAGACCGAACTGCCCGCAAGGCAGCCTCGCGTCATGCCCGACATGCCGCCATGACCTGCGGATGGATCTCGCAGCTTCTTCTTTCCCTCTTTGTCAAGCTGTGCCCTTACTCTGAAGAAATGTGGAGCACAGGTGGCCTTCATTTCCATCCTGGAGTTCTTCATCTCTTCGTAGAACCATCTGAGGACTTCTTCGTACTGCCGGGGAGTGATTTCTTCGTTCTGTGCTATCTGGATTCCGCATCCCACAGGAACAAGAAGAAACATATGGAAAGCGTGAGCGCCCATCTTCTCTGCATTCCGCATGATTTGAGGAAGCTCTGCCAGATTGTGCTTTGCAACTGTTACATTTATCTGTAGCTCCATTCCGAGTTTCTTCAATGCTTTGAACCCGCGAATCGCGGCATCATAGGAGCCAGGCACCCCCCGGAAAGTGTCATGCGTGACGCTTGATGCACCGTCAAGACTGATACTTACCCTCTGGATACCCGAATCCACGATTCGGGAAGCTACACTGTCATCAATCAGAGTGCCGTTAGTCGCAAGCGCAACTCTCAGGGAGGTCCGAGACGCTGCTTGTGCTATTTCAAATATGTCGGGCCTTACCAGAGGTTCCCCGCCTGTCAGTACAACGATTGGATTTGCGAACTCCTTGATTCGATGGATAAGCTCCAGAGCTTCTTCAGTCGAAAGCTCATCAGGCGAACGCTGCGGACCCGCCTCTGCCCTGCAGTGTATGCATTTGAGGTTGCAACCGTAGGTGAGCTCCCAGAAAACAACCCTGAGGTCAGGTTTCAGGATTCGATTTTTCACTTGAGCCACATTTCTCCTGTCTGCAAGATGTCCCCCATCCCCCGTTGATCAATCTTCTCTCTCGAAGAGAATGGATCTTTACATACGAGTATTCTCCAGTCAATCAGGCCGACCGCAGACGATTGTGAAGCGATGGAACGAATTTGGGACACATCACTTAATTCATGTGGGGCTCGGCCCAGGATCGTTGACGACGGAGAGACTTGGTCGAAGGAAGCGCGACTCTCGAGCGGGTGTGAGCTGTGAGCTGGCTTTCGCGGGAGGGATGGGGAACCCATCTCGGCGAGCAAGGTGGGGATACCCAGCCCTTTAGAGGCTGGGAGGGGCAAGGATTCCCCGCCTGGTGAGCCCTAGATGGGTCATCCCGGAGCGGAGCCAGTGAAACGCTCACTCACGCTCGAATCAAGTGATGTGTCCTCGGATTCGAGCAGGGATTATTTGAGGATTACTATCTTCTTTACGGACTTGAAGCCGCCCTCCGTTTCAATCTGGTAGAAGTAGACTCCCGAGCCAAGCTTGAGGCCCCTGTCGTTTCTCCCGTCCCAGCTGACTGTGTGCCTACCGGCCTCGAGCCTGGAGTCAACCAACTTTCTGACAAGCCTTCCGGATGCATCAAATACTCGAAGCGAGACTTTCCCACGGGTCTTCAGTGAGAAGTTGATAGTTGTCGAAGGATTCATCGGATTTGGATATGCGCCTTTCAACGCATCAACGAACCCAACATTCACGGCACCGGGAATCGAAATGCTCGTGCTGAGACTTGCACACACCCCATACATGTCACCCCATCTGACTTTGTCCCGAACCTCCCGCTGCCAGCCCTTGAGCGGATCGGTGCAGATTCCCACGGAATCGCCAAACTGCCATCCAGATACACCACCAGGGCAACCAACGGAACGAACCTGATCTGTAGCATAGGAGCTCAGAACTGTGCGGTATAGAATGCTCTGATTCGCATCCTTCACCTGGTTCGCCACCTGAGCGTAGTAACTCTGACTCGGACTCGAAGGATTGACGAATTTGAGCTCAGCTTTGCCGGTTGTGCTTCCTGTCTGAATATCAATCATGTTGAACGAATTCGGACACATGTTCCCTTTGAGCGCACAAACAGTGTCACCGGCGGCTCCTCCGCGAATGTAGTTTCCGGTTTCACTTGTCAGATTCACACACCAGTTCGTATTGCCTGATGTCGAGTAGTAGTACCTATTCACGTACGTTGCCTGCAGGTAGTTGTTCATGAATGTCTTCCGGGCCGCAGCGGCATTCAGATACCTCGCGACGTCGTTACCCTGAATCGAGAGGAACTTCGGTTCGCTGGCGCTGGCACCGGCCAGGTACGAAGTGAAAAGGTCCACGTCCGCATTTTCCACGCCCGAATAGATCGCTCCGGCATCCAGGAGAACAGACTTGTATCCTTGGAGCTGGGTGAGCGTGGCACCCTTCTCAGAACCGGCTGAGCGGCCAATACCTGTCTTCCTACTGGAGCTAGGCGCTCTCTTATCATAGCGATCCCAGGTCGTGGGAACGCACCTCAGCGCATCCTCCATCCACCTCTGCGTACCGCGCATGTCATTGTGGTCGCAATAAAGCACGCATGGATATTGACCTTCTCCCACATCACCGCTGAATGATGGCAGAACCTCAACATCATCAGGAAGATTCTCATAACCCGGTTCCTCATTCCTCATCTCAAAAGAGTTGGCGCTGCCCTCACAGTTGGTCGAAACGTAATAGTCAACATGGGTGCCTGAAGTAAAGAGACCGTCTGGCAGAATGTCGTTCCCCTCCCCTCCCCATCTCCCACTCGCAAGGCCATAGTTCGGGTCAGCTTCGTGGAATGCACCCATCCAAATATCTGGAGCCAAAATCGTTCTTTTCTGTGCAGTATCCGCCCTGGCTGAATGCCAGGCAAACGGGGGATAGACTCCAAACCATGGATCGCCCGTGTTTGTGCAAGCACCGGGGATCACCCTGAAGTGGAGCCAGACCTCCATTCCCGGAGAGCTGGGACATGTCGGGCCATTAACTACTAGTGTAGTGCGTCTAACGCTTCTTTACATTTGGTGACTTTGGCCAGGATGCGC